>JAYUSV010000510.1:0-3381 GCA_043755495.1 Synechococcales cyanobacterium | reverse complement strand
ACGTCTTCGCACTTCTTACTAGTTTAATAATTCTGCCCTCATAATTGGGATGCTCCCAAAGTGCTTAACCTTTGAGGGAAACTCTAAAGGAAATGAATATGAAATATAGTGTTTGTGAAAGACTTAGTTCTAAGTCTTTCATGGGGAATATCTTTATTTTTTATTAGATTTTTTGAGCCAATGCCACCCCAAAATTTTAAATGTAAATTTTCATCATATTTTTTGTCCATTTGAATGTTTTTGTTCCAGGATTTGTCACGATTAAATTAGAACAGCAATTTTTTCTTTAATTGGTAATTTATACTTATGAGTATTGCCAGCATTAATCCAGCGACTGGTCAGCAATTGAAGATTTTTCCCGTTCTCACTGACGACGTTCTACAAAATAAGATAGCCGCGTCTGATCGAGCTTTTCAGACATATCGTCAGACTTCTTGGGCACAGCGGAGTGGATGGCTACACCGAGCCGCTGAACTCCTGCGAGATGAGCAGCAGTCTCTAGCATGGGCAAAGCTAATGACTCTAGAGATGGGTAAGCCGATCGAACAGGCAATCGCCGAAGTGCAAAAATGTGCGTCGGTATGCGATTACTATGCCGATCACGGTGCCGAGCTGTTAGCCTCTGAACTGGTTACTACCGATGCCAGTCAATCTTGGATTGAGTACCAGCCCCTCGGGGTGATTTTAGCCGTGATGCCTTGGAATTTCCCCTTTTGGCAAGTGTTTCGGTTTGCTGCTCCTACTCTGATGGCGGGCAATGTGGCACTGCTTAAACATGCTTCTAATGTGCCGCAATGTGCGATGGCGATCGAAGATATCTTACTTCAAGCTGGGTTTCCTTCAGGAGCCTTTCAGACGCTGTTAATTTCGGCAGCTCAAGTAGAGTTAGTGATCCAGTCACCCCAGGTAAAAGCAGCGACCCTGACCGGCAGTGAGCCAGCCGGAATCAGCTTAGCTCAGACCGCAGCAAAAGTTCTAAAAAAAACCGTGTTGGAGCTGGGGGGTAGTGATCCTTTTATTGTGACGACCAGTGCAGATTTAAATGAAGCGGTAGCTGTAGGGGTGAAAGCGCGGCTGCTCAACAGCGGGCAATCTTGCATTGCCGCGAAACGTTTTATTGTGCTGGAGTCAATCGCCGATGCTTTTACCACTAAGTTTGTGCAGGCATTTAGTCAGCTCCAGATCGGCGATCCGATGCAGAATGCTACTGATGTGGGGCCATTAGCTACCTTGGCGGGCTGTGAGGAGATCGATCGACAGGTGCAAGTTTCGATCGCTGGGGGAGCAGCATGTCTGATTGGTGGCAAAAAGTGGTCTGGATTACCAGGCTATTTTTATGAGCCGACTATTCTGAAGAACATCCCACCTACTTGTGCTACCTACCGGGATGAATTCTTTGGTCCGGTAGCTTTGCTGTTCACGGTGCCCGATCTCGATGCGGCGATCGCGCTGGCTAATGACAGCCCCTTTGGCCTGGGGGCTAGTGCCTGGACTCAGAGTGCTCCTGAGCAAGAACGCTTAGTCCGAGAATTAGAGGCAGGTGCGGTTTTTATCAATGGTATGGTAAAGTCCGATCCTCGTCTGCCCTTCGGCGGTATCAAGAGATCGGGCTATGGTCGAGAACTGGGGCGACCCGGCATTTTAGAATTTGTTAATATCAAAACTATTTGGGTGAAGTGAGTCTATGAATACCGCAGAACTATTGGTGCAATGCCTAGAAAATGAAGGCGTAGAGTATATTTTTGGTTTGCCAGGAGAAGAAAACCTGCATATTTTAGAAGCGCTGAAAGATTCCTCGATTCAGTTTGTGACCTGTCGGCACGAACAGGGCGCGGCTTTTATGGCCGATGTGTATGGTCGCTTGACTGGTAAGGCGGGGGTCTGTCTTTCTACTTTGGGGCCGGGGGCAACTAATCTAATGACTGGGGTGGCTGATGCCAATTTGGATGGGGCACCGCTGATTGCGATTACTGGGCAGGTGAGCACCGATCGAATGCACATTTTATCTCATCAATATTTAGATTTAGTAGCGATGTTTGCACCGATTACCAAGTGGAGTAAACAAATTGTGCAGCCCAATAGCACTGCCGAAATTGTGCGCAGAGCTTTCCAAATTGCCCAAACTGAGAAGCCGGGAGCGGTACATATTGATGTGCCCGAAAATGTCGCGGCGATGCCGGTGACTGTGCAACCACTACATAATAATGGTTTGCATCGGGTCTATGCTTCTTTTAAGAGCCTCGATCGAGCAGCGGCAGCTATTTCCCAAGCCAAAAATCCGTTGGTGTTGGTGGGAAATGGGGCAATTCGTTCTCAGGCTAGCGTGGTGTTGACGGAGTTGGCGACGGCGCTGAATTTGCCGGTGGCGAATACTTTTATGGGTAAGGGGGTGATTCCCTATAATCATCCTTTGGCACTGTGGGCAGTGGGTTTGCAGCAGCGTGACTATATTAGCTGTGGGTTCGATCGAACTGATTTGGTAATTGCGGTGGGCTACGACTTGATCGAGTATTCGCCGAAGAAGTGGAATCCTAACGGGGATATCCCGATCGTGCATATTGCCGAAGTTCCGGCAGAGATTGATAGTAGTTATATTCCGTTAGTGGAGGTGGTGGGCGATATTGCTGATTCACTGCAAGAGATTTTACAACGATGTCAAAAGTTGCCAGTGCCCAGTACTAAACCCTACGCTCTTTCTTTGCGCGACGAGATTCGGGCAGATTATGAACAATACGCTGAAGATCAGGGTTTTCCGATTCGCCCGCAGAAGCTGATTTATGACCTCCGGCAGGTGTTGGGAGATGATGATATTTTGATTTCGGATGTGGGTGCCCATAAGATGTGGATTGCGCGGCACTATCATTGCGTTAAACCAAATACTTGTTTGATTTCTAATGGTTTTGCAGCAATGGGAATTGCAATTCCGGGGGCGATCGCGGCTAAGTTGGTGTATCCCGATCGGAAGGTGGTGGCGGCGACGGGGGATGGGGGATTTATGATGAATATGCAGGAGTTGGAGACTGCTCTGCGGCTAAATACGCCTTTTGTGACGCTGATTTTTAATGATGGGGGTTATGGGTTAATTGAGTGGAAGCAAATGCAGCAATTTGGGGTTTCGTCGTTTATTAAGTTTGGGAATCCTGATTTTGTGAAGTTAGCAGAGAGTATGGGGTTGAAGGGTTATCGGATTACAGAGGCGGCGGGATTGATGCCGACTCTGAAGGAAGCTTTGGCTCAGGATGTACCCACGGTGATTGACTGTCCGGTGGACTACCGGGAGAATTTTCTCTTTAGCCAAAAGTCGAAGGCTTTGGATTGTTTGATGGCAGGGGATGCGAAAGCACCGTTCATTGGATTAAGCTAGCGGTTCATAAAAACCAC
>JAYUSV010000509.1:0-3383 GCA_043755495.1 Synechococcales cyanobacterium | reverse complement strand
ACCAATTTATCGTAACTAATTGGCTCATAGCCAGATACTTGCACCGATTGAGCAGTGAGATCGATCGACTCCACCGTGCCTTGGCGAAACTCAATATTGCTGCCCTGTAATAAGTCCTGAAAAGTAGGAGCTACTTCCCAAGCGGTCATTTCCCCAGTCAGCAATTCATATAATAGAGGCGTGAAGACAAATCGATCGGACTTGTCTACCAAAATAATTTTGCGCTGAACGCTGCCCCAGTCCAATTGCTGAAGGCGAAGAGCGGTATAGAGTCCACCGAAGCCACCGCCCAAAATACAAATGGTTGTCATACAGATTTCCCTTAAACTCTAAAGCTCAGCTTCTAGTTTAAAGGATCTGGAGAAAATGGTTTAACTTCGTCAATTTACACCGTCTAGCGCAGTCAAATCCTCAGAAGTAGAGTCTTCCTCTAGTTCGGCACGCTCTAAAGCCGCCGGTGGTGGGCCACCCAAATTCACCTGCATCCGAGGTCCAGAAGTAGCTAGCCGAAAAATCATGCCACTGGTTACGGCCACTTTTGCTAAAGGCTGACCATCGGTACCATAAGTGCCATTAGTGCTGATATTTACCACCCGCCAGCCCGCACCACTTTTTCTTAGTTCCACATGATAGCGAGAGACTACCGCACTATACAGCACCACATCGTTGTCCGTAGCACGACCAATTTTGACAGTAGTTTCGGTAGCAAAAGTCCAACTTTGGGTTGGAACAGACTGGGTAGGGTGCATTAGAGAAACGGTAATCACAAAAAATACGCGGGTGGAGAGTTAAGTAAAGATGCAGAAAAAGTGGCTAGTTAGCCAGCGGCATGAAACAGAAATGTAACCAAATCACCTTTGCCCAAGCTGATTCGATCGCCTACCCGGAGTAAGTGGCGGTTGCCTTTGGGCAAAACATTATGATTAATGTAAGTGCCATTGGAGCTGCCAGTATCTTCTACATACACAGAATCATTTTCGATGCGTAAATCGGCATGAATCCGAGAAACTACTTCGGCGCAAGGAAAGCCTGAAACATCAATGTCAGGTGGAATTTGGTCATTGGGTTTACCCATGTGCAGCACATTCACATTATTGGGAATATCGATAACAGTGCCACTTTGAATGTGAGTGAGCTGGAAACCCTGCTGTTGGAGCTGGGTCGGAGAAGCACCTGGCATTGCGGGAGCAATTACCGCCGTAGGGGTCGTTTCTGGTTCAGCAATTGCAATCGGTTCCGCAGCCGGTATTGGTGTACTTACACCAAAAGAAGGTTCTGGAATCGGCTCCGCCACAAAAGGATCAAGTGTTACAGCCACAGGGGGTTGAGAAACAGATACCCCAGGGACAGCAATAATGGTAGGTGGCAATGCCGATTCAACATTGAAACTAGCTTGGTCGGGATAAGGCACTGCCGCAGACTTAAGGCTTGTCCCACATTGGCCACAAAAAGTAGCATCGAGCTGAACACTAGCTCCACAGCTCGGGCAATTAGCAGTGGCAGGTAAAGGCGTAAAACATGCCTCGCACTGAGTAGCACCCGAGGGGTTGGGATGATTGCAATTGGGACAAATACTCATGGAAGTAACCGAATCGATAGATGTTACGAATGTTGCTAGGAATGATACAAGCAGTCAAGCCCATCTGTCATGGGTATTGGGAAAAGATACCCTCTGTTTGGAGTATGCCCAAAATCATTAGCTGCAAAGAACATCTTAGCCAAAATTGTCCAAGTCAGCAGCAGCGGCTTCATCGAACCACCAAATTAGTTCGCCTGTGGGCTGAATCAAACGAGTAGGATATTCCTGGGAATCGGCAGTGGCAGACATTACATGCTGCAAGGCTGGTTTTTTGCTAGCCCCGGTGATAATAAAGGCTACGCAAGCTGCGTTATTAATAGCTGGAACAGTTAAAGTTAGCCGAGGCTGACCATCTTTTTGACCAACGGTGGTCGATCGATCTACAACTCCCAAAGCCGCCGTATGGGGAAATAAAGAGGCGGTATGGCCATCTTCACCCATGCCTAGCAGCACTAAATCAAAGCTGGGCTGCGGAGCGGCAAAATATTTGGTTAGCTCTGCTCCATACAGCTCGGCGCATTGCTCGGGCGTTCCGGCTTCAGTCGGCCAGGGATGGATATTGTTAGCAGGAATTGGTACTAAGTCCAACCAATTCTCCCTCGCCATTTTTTCGTTGCTGTCCGGGTGGCTGGGGGGTACGAAGCGTTCGTCGCCCCAAAAAACATGCAGTTTATCCCAGGCAAACTCGGCAAGGCTGAGGGCTTGATAGACCACTTTGGGGGTGCTGCCACCGGCCAGAGCGATGGTTGCTGTGCCGTTTTTGTCGATCGCCTGCTGTAAAAGAGTTCGCACCCATCGATCGATTTCACTAACTAAGGGCGCGCCGCCGGTGACTACCCGAATGTTTTTGTTCATGTCTTAGCTTGATCCTGACTTAGATGCACTTTTTCTCATTCTACGGAAAGAATGGCTAGCAGCCACTTTTCTTCACGTTTATTGAGATTTGTTTGATGTTCAATATTCGGCAGGTTTGTTTCACTGGAAAATATTCGGCAAAATATCTATCTGGGTCGGCTTTGGTGCATCGGCTTTGGCTTTCAGCACAGCATCTACGATTTCGATGAAGCCATTAACTTCTGGAAGCTGCGCGATGTAGGTTGGTTGATAGGTGAGTCGATCGGCATATTCTTGAATATTGGCGACTCCCACTGACAGGGGAAATTCTGCGGGGTCAAACATTTCGGTGTCGTTGGGGCTATCGCCGATCGTCAGAATCTGGGACTGCTTGAGACCCGAGAAAAACCCTGAGAAATGTTTTTTGATGACTTGACGAATGCCGGTGCCTTTGTTTTGGGTGGTCAGTCGGATGTGGCATTGAATGGTGCTGTAAGTAAAACTCCAACCCCATCGATCGCATTGAGCGTTAATTTCCCACAGGTCGCTGGGGGAAAGTTTATCTAAGTCAAAAGTCCAGTCGGTGAGTCGCCAGCGGTTGTCAGCAGATTCTTGAATTTGAGTGTAGCTGCCCTGGAGCTGCCAAAAACAGTCGGCAAGCTTTTCACGGTGCTGAGAAATTTCTTTGGGTTTGATGCCTAAGAGCTGACAGGGTATTTCTCGGCTCATGTAGCAGCCGCCGTTTTCGCCGATCGCTCCAGTTACTGGCAAATAGTTGGCTAAGCTTTCTACCCAGCCTGCCGATCGACCGGTTACTAGTAGCACAGGTATTTCGGCGGCTTGCAGTCGTTCTAGGGTGCTGAGCAACTGGGGACTAAAGCGACCGTTGAGGGTCAGGGTGCCATCAATATCAACGGCGATCATTTTAATTTGGCTGAGATCGGCTGCGGCCAAGGAAGAAAGGGTCATA
>JAYUSV010000508.1:0-3386 GCA_043755495.1 Synechococcales cyanobacterium | reverse complement strand
AAAAATATCAGGGCGATGTGGATTTGGTGATCGTGAGGTTTCGCAGTGCTGCTAGTTATCGGTTGGCGGAGTTGGGTGATTCTAATAAGTTGGCAGGGGGGATGGATATTTATGCAGCGGGGTTTCCGGCTCCGACGCGAGTAATTACTGAGCCGGTGTTTGTGTTTCGGCGGGGTCAGGTGGTGGCTAATAGTAAGCGGGTATTTAAGGATGGTTATGCGTTGTTGTATGACAATCCAACTTTGCCGGGGATGAGTGGTGAGCCGATTTTGGATGAAGCGGGTAAGGTGGTGGCGATTCATGGGAAGGGCGATCGGGAGCAGGATAGTGATTCGAAGACGGGGTTTAATGCAGGGATTCCGATCGCGCGATTTGCAGATATTGCGATTGGGTTGGGCGTGAACATGGGGACAATGGTAGCCCGTACTATTCAAAGTCCTACTTTGACTGCGGATGACTACTTTGTATCGGCTAATCAGAAGAATAGAAAGGGAGATTACCGAGGAGCATTAGCTGACTATAACCAATCAATCTCACTTAAACCAGACTATGCATTAGCCTATAACAATCGTGGTATTCTGAAGTATAGCGGGCTGAATGATGTCAAAGGCGCATTAGCTGATTTTAACCAATCGCTAGTAATCAATCCAGACTTTGTAGAAGCCTACAGCAATCGCAGTATTCTGAAGTATGAGGGGCTGAATGATGTTCAAGGTGCATTAGCTGACTATAATCAATCGATAGCACTCAATCCAGACTTAGCAGGAGTCTACTTCAATCGTGGCATTCTGAAGAAAAGAAAGCTAATAGATGATTTTTCGATGCATCAGACGGAGGACAATTTAACCTAGTAGCTAATCATGATTCAAAACGAACATCAATACAAAGTCACTCAAGGTGCTATCAAAGATTTTGCTCAAGCAATCAAAAGATTACTTGAGCAAGCAGATACTCTATCACCTTTGCAGATATCAACTGTTCAAAAAAGTTTTCAGACCCAGATCGATGAACTACAAGCACAGCTTCAAGAATATGATGACCTTAAAGCTGGCAAAATAGAAATTAAAATGGGATCGATCGAAGACCTCCCCAAAGTACTTATCCAAAAGCGCATCAGCCTAGGTATGACCCAAAAAGAACTAGCAGCCAAACTAGGAATTAAAGAACAAATGGTGCAACGATATGAATCTAATGGCTATGAATCCATCAGCTACAACCGACTTACTGACGTTTGGAATGCTCTCGAAACATCCATTCCCATGATGACTGTGGGTTAAAGCCTCCAACACTGAAAATATTCTTAAGCAAAACTCCGACTCGGGGTTTTATACAATCCAGAAATCTAAGCTTCGTCTAAAGCAGCAATTCCAGGTAAGATTTTGCCGTAGCCGAAATATCCGCCAAAGTATGGGCGATCATTGGGTCACTGCTGCGATCGAAGCCTAACTATTTTGATACTCCCTTGGCTTAAGCCACTGACGATCCAATTTACTCAAGCAGAGCTAGTCGTGAGGCTTTACCAACGCAATCAAAAATTTTCTTAATCCCAATACAGTTCGTTTAAGGACGCAATAAAAATCAAGGAAATTAATAAAGGGTGCTCCCTGAGCGGAGTCGAAGTGGGCACCCTTGAAAATCATTGAAATAGCTGAGATTGTGTTTCTTTGTTTGTGCGCAGTTGGATTATTGAACCCAGCTATGTAGCTCAATATAGACCACTATTTTTACAGGATGCTCAGGCTACGTTACAGCGAATGCAAGTGAATTTTCCTAATCTTTGTGATCTTTACACTTTAATTATTCACCCCAGTTATGAAGAGATGGCGGTAGCTCTGGGGTTTCAGAAAACTAGTTCTAGCTCGCAGCAGCCGGGAGTTTCTTGGATGTATTTGCCGCTCGATCGTTTTTTAAAGCTGAAGATGTCGAAGTTAAAGTTTTGATATCAACCAGCAAATATCAATTATCATTAGCTATCGAAACCCAATCATTATCATCATGTTCAAAAGACAAACTAGTGGCACCTGCGCCTGTTTCTTCTGTAACCAGCTAATTTCTGTCAACGATCGAACTTGTCCAAACTGTAAGCATAAAAATCCGAGTTTATGGGGGTATTCTCGGGTGGTGCGAGGATTTGGGGCAGATCTAGGCTTTACAAAAATCATCATGGGCGGGTGTCTTGTTTTATACCTGGCAACACTCTTAGTTGATCTAGAACATATCAAAAATGATGGAATATCCAACCTTTTATCGCCGAGCATTGCCAGCCTCTGGCTGTTTGGTGCTAGTGGATCCAAGCCTGTCTTTGAGTGGGGGTGCTGGTGGACAGTGCTAAGTGCTGGTTGGTTGCACGGTAGCTTACTACATATTGCCTTTAATATGGCTTGGGTTAATGATTTAGCTCTTAAAGTTGCCGAAGCCTTTGGCGCTGGACGGTTGGTTATTATTTATACCGTTGCCATTATCAGTGGCTTTCTCCTCAGCGGTCTAGCCGGAGAGTATTTGCCGTCTTCTTTCCAAGGTGCTGCTACCGCAATTGGTGCATCTGGAGGTATTTTTGGATTGCTTGGTGCTTTGGTCGCCTATGGACAAGTCACCAAAGATGCTGCGGTGAAGCAAGAACTCTGGCTGTTGGCCATAGTGATGTTTGCTATTGGGTTTATTACACCTCAGGTCGATAACTGGGGACATTTTGGTGGTTTTGCTGGAGGATATTTGATCAGTAGAGTGCCTGGGATCAGCCCCCGCCAGCCAGAAGGTCTGGGGCAGCTTGGTTTGGCGATCGGCTGTTTGGCAATAACACTATTAAGCATTTTTGCGTCGATCGTTCACGCCTACACTTTGGATTTCTTTGATCTTCCGACTTTGAAAATGTTGCTGCTTCATTAAGCTACAGATTTTAACTAGATTTGGTAAAAGACCTTACTATGGCAAGCGCAATGTCTGGTCAGTCAAGTTTCTTGGATCTACCTAGAATGGGAAATCTCGCAAATTCGGTTAAGATTTGTAAAACCGCTGAAATCTTTCCATGACCTTTTCTGTTCCCCCAACTTGGCTCTCGATCATCCGTTTACTGCGTTGGGATAAACCCACTGGGCGTTTGATTTTAATGATTCCTGCTCTGTGGGGCTTCTGTTTGGCCACTGGCCGTACAGGAGAATTTAAGCCGCCACTGCTGGCAATTATTATTTTGGGTACTCTGGCTACTAGCGCTGCGGGCTGTGTGGTGAATGATTTGTGGGATCGGAATATTGATCCTCAGGTAGAGCGCACCAAAAATCGTCCTTTGGCTGCCCGGGCTTTGTCGGTGAAGGTGGGGATTGGGGTGTTAATTTTTTCGTTGATTTGCGCGGCTATTTTAGCTAGATATTTAAACCTGGCTACTTTTT
>JAYUSV010000507.1:0-10409 GCA_043755495.1 Synechococcales cyanobacterium | reverse complement strand
AATACAAAGCAAATTGGCAATGTTCTGAAACTCTACCAAAATGGGATGTAACTATACTGCCGTTTTAACTGGTAGGCTATTTTAGAGCAAGTCCCTAACTTGTCTCCAAACGGTCGAAGCTGACTAGCAACTTCATCTGGTAAATCAAAAATAACTTGTTGCATAAAATTAGGATTTCGATAGCCACATAATAACATCCACGGCAAAAAGAAACACTCCTTGTATACCTGCTCTAAGATAGATTAGCGCCTTATTATTCGCAAAAAATCTCTATGGCCTTTGGTACCGATCTCGCCCTGCTCATTCGCGCCCGCTACTCCCTGATCTACATTCCCACGATCGAAGAAGAGCGAGTAGAAAAATCGATCGAGCAAGTGGCCAAACAGCTAGAAAACCGCCCAGTATACATCTGGGACTTTGTAGATGGCTACCAAGGCAACCCCAACGATCGAGGATTTGCCAGACGAAATCCGTTACAAGCCCTAGAATTTATCGACAAACTATCCCCCAACGAACCCGGCATCTTTATTCTGCGAGACTATCATCGCTTTTTAGAAGACGTATCTGTCGCTCGTAAACTGCGTAACTTGGGACGCAAATTCAAAGCCGAACCCAAAAACCTGATCATCCTCGCCCCTCAAATTAGCATCCCCAACGACCTCAGCGAAGCCATCACTATCTTAGAATTCCCGTTACCCAACGCCGAAGAAATCCGCAGCGAAATTGCCAAGCTTCTGCAAGCTACCCAGCAAAACCTAGCCAGCTCAGCGCTTGATGACCTAGTACGCGCCAGCCAAGGTTTATCCCTCGATCGAGTGCGCCGAGTACTAGGGAGAGCGATCGCCGAACATCAATCGATCGAACCTGCTGACGTAGAATCTATCCTAGAAGAAAAGCGTCAATCCATCCGCCAAACCCAAATTTTGGACTTCTACCCCACCAGCGCCCAAATGGAAGATATCGGTGGCCTAGACAACCTCAAAGAATGGTTAGTCCGGCGCGGTGGATCATTCTCGGAGAAAGCCCGCCAATATGGCCTGCCTCATCCTCGTGGTCTGTTACTTGTGGGCATTCAAGGCACCGGTAAATCTCTAACTGCCAAAGCGATCGCCCACCACTGGCATTTGCCCCTACTCAGACTCGACGTAGGTCGCCTGTTTGCCGGACTGGTCGGCGAATCAGAATCTCGCACCCGCCAAATGATTCAACTGGCCGAAGCCCTATCGCCCTGCATTTTGTGGATCGACGAAATAGACAAAGCCTTTGGCGGACTGGATAGCAAGGGCGATGCAGGTACCACCAGCCGAGTGTTTAGTACCGTTGTCACCTGGCTAGCCGAGAAAACCTCTGCCGTCTTTGTGGTAGCCACCGCTAATAACGTCCAAGCCCTGCCCCCCGAAATTTTGCGCAAAGGTCGCTTTGATGAAATATTTTTTGTGGGTTTGCCCAGTCAGAGTGAACGTCGATCGATCTTTGCCGTCCACTTACAAAAAGTGCGGGCGCAGAACCTAAGAGACTTTGACCTCGATCGACTAGCTGCCGAAACCCCCAGTTTTTCGGGGGCGGAAATTGAACAAATTTTAGTTGAAGCCATGCACATTGGCTTTAGTCAGAACCGGGACTTTACCACAAATGATATTCTGGAAGCTGCTAGTCAAACTATCCCCTTAGCAGTCACCGCTCAAGAGCAAATTAACGCTTTGCAAGAATGGGCAAACTCTGGCCGAGCAAGGCTGGCATCTCGTCAAGGCAATATTTTAGGCAACAACCAATGATTAACGTAGTTAAATTTATCCTCGGCGTGATAGTAGGAATAGCTGCTATAGGAGCCATTGCTGGAGCTGGAGGCTACTACTTTTTTACGACCAACCTCAGCGTGCAACCGAAGCGGCCAACATTTGCCGAGGAGAATAAGCCCAAACCTAAACCCAAACCGATCACTACTCCTAAACCAACCGAATCAGAAAAACCTGACCCTAAAAAAGATAAAGAAAAAGAAGAGAAAGAATTACCAGTGGGCGCTTATGGTGCCACGGTCATTTGGGAGCAAGGCGTATCTTTACGCCAAGAAGCCGCTGATAGCAGTGCCAAAATAGGTGGCGTAGCCTTCAAAGAAAAAGTCACTGTTATGCAAGAAAATACCGAGAAAACCTGGGTACAAGTAAGGAGCAGTGATGGAACTTTGGAAGGCTGGCTAAAAAGTGGCAACTTAGAGCGCGATCCAGGAAATTAAACGATCGAGCGTTGACAGCGGGGGCAGATAGCATGAATACTCATCTGACAATCCAGCAGATGGTAGCCTTCTTTTTGAGCAGTTTTATGGCCAATTTTCAAAATCGAGTCGTTTTTAAACTCGATCGTTTTATTACAAGAAACACAAATTAAATGGTGGTGATGATGGGGAGCTGGACTGTTGATCTCATAGTGTTTATGACCTTCAGCTAGCTCTAGTTCCCGCAAAATGCCCATCCGTGACATCATTTTGACGGTGCGATAGATAGTCGAAAGGCTAATTTGGTGACCGGCAACATCTAAGACTCCTTGCAGATCTTCGGCGCTCAAATGCTTGCCGCTTTCGAGATCTTGGAAAATCTTTAAGATTACTTCTCGTTGGGGGGTAAGCCGCCACCCCTTATCGTGCAGTTCGGCTTTGAGTGACTCGGCGGTGTACGTAGACATATCCAGCTACTGTGACATTGCTTAAGGTGAAAGGCTGACTAGTTAGCCAGCCTCTATATTAGCTCACGAAACCCTAAAGTTAACCACCTTAGCCGGGAGGGCGGCATTTTGTAACAGTTGAGGTTCGGCTAAAAGTTCTCGATACAAATCGCTAAGCTGTAAGGCTACACCCGACCAACTAAAGTAAGTAAGGACTCTTTGAGCCGAATTTTTACGAGCTTTTTGCGCCCATACCCGATCGACTAAAGTTCGTTTGATCGCCTGAGCAAAACCATTTACATCTTGAGCAGGTACTAAGATGCCGGTTTCTTCGGACACCACCGTAAATTTTAGTCCTCCTACCGCTGAAGCGACGACGGGAGTCCCACAGGCCATGGCCTCGATCGCCACCAAACCAAACGGTTCATAGTGACTGGGCACCACACAGACATCGGCAGCCGAGTAATAAAGGGGTAATCGATCATGACCGACCATCCCCACAAAGTCAGTTTGTGTAGTAATGCCCAGCTCAGCCACCAACTCCTCAATCCGTAGTCGCTCTTGACCATCAGATTGATTGGGGTCACTGCCACCCACAATCATCAACCGCAGTCGATCTAAATCTAGTGATGCATCATCGCATTGGGCATAAATCTGACCGACGGCGCGTACCAACGTCTCGATGCCCTTGCGTTGATCGAAACGACCCACATACAAAATTACCTTGTCTTGAGGGTCAATATTTAAAGCCTGGCGACTCACCACCTTAGACATGATCTGAAAATTTTCCACATCAGTTCCACAGGGAATGACCTGAGTATTGCCCAAGGTCGAAACCAACTGCCACAGATCATTTTGTTCTTGAGGACTGGTGGCTACTACTCGATCGTAGTTTTCTAGAATATCTTTTTCTATTGCTAAGCGCTGACTGGCAACTTCCGGAATTTCGGGAACCGACAAATATTTCACGGCACCTAAAGAATGATAGGTATGTATTAGCTTTACCGGGTAATGCTTGCGCAGTTGCATCCCCACCCAACCAGACATCCAATAATGGGTATGAATCGCTTTGTAGGTCATTGAATGCTTTGTTTGAAAATTCAACAATGCTTCCACAAACTCTGGCATGTAAGGCATCATTTCATCCCGAGTAACATAAGCTTGTGGCCCAGCAACTAAGCGAATAGTGCGACAAGAAGGACCGTGTTGGACAATTTCTGGATCATAAGGGTTAGCCTTGCGTGTAAACATATCTACCTGATAACCCAAGGCCGCGAGGGCTTGACCAACTTGGCGCACATACACGTTTTGCCCACCGGCGGCTTCTTTGCCTACTTCTGCGGCAGGATCTCCATGCTCCGAAATTAAGGCAATCGCTGGACGGGATCGATCAATCGAACTCAAAGCCAGGGGATTGGTTTTGGTAAACCCCGGCAAATGCTGTCGGTTGTTTTGCGACATACTAACACCTCGATTTTATTACTGCACAAAGAACAGCAGCCTCGGACTTTTCAGTACTTCGGGGCTGCCATGCTGCTGAAACTCAGACCCGCTCTCTAGTTAGACCAAAGAAAGAGTGCGGACTACTTGACTATGACCATTCAAAGACCACTTCTCGTCTAAAATTGCCTGGTAAGCAGCTTCATATCCATTAGTCATAGCCTGTACCCCAAACTTGCGGGCAACATAATCACGACAGCCCTGGCGACTAATACTGGCTACTTTAGCCACCGCATCTACGCATTCATCAACGTTTTGACAAACAAAGCCACTAACACCGTCAGAAATTACTTCGCTAACGGACCCCATTTCG
Organism: Synechococcales cyanobacterium; assembly: GCA_043755495.1. Classification (GTDB taxonomy): domain Bacteria; phylum Cyanobacteriota; class Cyanobacteriia; order Cyanobacteriales; family Chamaesiphonaceae; genus JAAFHZ01. The sequence continues at coordinate 5,938 of JAYUSV010000507.1, read as the reverse complement.
ATGCCAATTACTGGCGTTCCAGCAGCCATTGACTCAATCATTACCAGACCAAAAGGTTCACGCCAAGTAATCGGGAACAAGGTGGCATAAGCCCGACCCATCAAATTATTTTTTTGATTGTGATTGGCTTCACCCAAAAACTGGATAAACTCACCGTCTATATGTGGCGCAACTTGTTCGCGGAAAAACTGCTCATCTACGGGATCAATTTTACCGGCCATTTTGAGGGGGATGCCTACGCGCTTGGCGATTTCGATCGCATGATGCGGACCTTTTTCAGGAGACATCCGACCCAAAAAAGCCAGATACTGCGGTTCATCTGGCTGGGGGAAAAATTCATGATCGCTCACGCGAATGCTGTTGTACACAGTAGAAACACAGTTCAAATCCAACTGTGGTTCGCGCTGAGAGTTAGAAATACTTACATAAGGCTGATCCTTTGCATAGGAATACATCTTGGAGTTGTCACGAGTAAAAATGCCATGGAGAGTATGCACTGTCGGCACTTTACATAGCTTGGCGTAAGGCAGTGCTGAACAACCCATGTGGGAGTGGATAATATCAAATTCTTCTGCTCGTTCATAAACACTGACCAAATTCAGCATTTCGTAAATTCCGTATTCCTTGATATCTGGGTCAAGGCGCAAGGCTTGGGGGTGGATTGCTGACAGCTTGGCATCAGTGATCGAGTCGCCAGAGGCAAACAGCGTGACCTCATGACCGCGTGCTACTAGTTCATCAGTTAGTAAACCAACCACAAGTTCAATTCCGCCATAGGCTGGAGGCGGCACGCGCTCCCACAATGGGGCAATTTGGGCGATTCTCATGAATTTTCTCCTGAGTTTTAATCGATGATTGTTTAAGGTTCTGATGGGCTTACCTTTGCAGTGTTTTGCAATATAAATCTTTGGCTGTTTACTCTCGAAGTACACAGGTAAAGAGCAATAGTCACTGCAAAATGGTGAGCTTCAATTACAACTTTGCTGCTGCTAGCTGCAATACAAATGTCTCTTTAGGCTAAAATCAAAGCGCCCTTAGAAACAGCTTTTACCTGGAGTGAATGTCTTGCTGGGAAAGGAACCCAGCGGCCGACAGCAACCAGCTAAAAGTGGAATTAAAATGGTTTTCTCAACAACCTAAGCTTAAATGCTTATTTTTGTTTCCATTGGTATCTTAACAATAAATCCATATTTCAATTATTAGTAGATAATTCCCCCAAAGGCAGTGGTCTATCGGAATACAGGCTGTTAAGAACCGTGTTTTCTCTTAATATAACTTAACAAATCTCCAAGCTAAGTATTGTTTGTAACATTTTATCGATCACTACCAGTGGTTGGTTTTAAGTTCCGTTGATTGATTTCTTGCCATTGGATATGGCAGGTTGGTGTCCGCACAGTCGATGGACAAGTGTACGCAACGATCGGCTGGACTTCACTAAATTTGAGATTAAAAATTCGCACGTTATAGCCATATCTGCGCGAGACTAAGCCATATCTATTGATCAATTGATAGCGCTCTAGGTACTCTAAGTTATTCCAAAACTGTGGATTCACCACCAAATCAATCCGTTTTTTATTTGGGTAGGCCAACCAGTTTAAAACAAGCTTATTAGGAAGTTGATCTTGAGTCCACCACAGACTGGGCATGGTTTTCCGAAACCTTGGAAAGCGTTCGATCGACTCAGCCGTAATCACGCCAGAGCTTTTCTGTCTACCAGCATCTTTCAGCATTTCGACATCTAGCGGTTCGGTATCGTAAGTGATGGGGCTATCAGTTGGATCCGGAAAAACCAGAGGAAGCTGGGGGGGCGCAGATATGCCGGAGCTGGTTGGCAGTATTGCCCAACAGCACAGCAGCATTAGAGAATTCCTTAAATGCCCCAGAAGTTTTTGCTGCATGGTGAATTCCTTCCTACTGGTTTTCAACCTAGTGTGGTTTATAAGTATTTTAAGCCCGATTTCCGTGCCGCAGGCAGATCACTGCCGAAGATGGGCTAGGATGACTAGTGACTGTCTCTTGTCTCTATTCGCAGTTAAAGCATTGCCATCATGATATTTCCGGAATTCGATCAGTTTGCTGCTCTCGCTGCCCCAGCTAATACAGATACTGCTCAGAGTAACTTTATTCCGGTCTATCAAGAGTGGGTAGCCGATTTAGATACGCCAGTTTCGGCTTGGCAGAAGGTTTGCAGCGGTTCGCCCTACAGTTTCTTATTAGAGTCGGTAGAAGGTGGCGAAAAGGTTGGTCGTTATAGCTTATTAGGTTGTGATCCTTTGTGGATTTTAGAAGCACGGGGCGATCGAGTTAGTAAAATGCATCGAGATGGCCGGGTAGAAGAGTTCAAAGGCAACCCTTTAGAGATTTTGACCCAATGTCTTGCTGATTACCATCCCGTCAAATTACCCCTGCTGCCAGCGGGGATTGGTGGACTATTTGGTTTTTGGGGCTACGAGTTAATTAAGTGGATTGAACCATCGGTGCCGGTACATGCTGCTCAGGAAAACGATTTACCTGATGGCTGTTGGATGCAGGTTGATCACTTAATGGTTTTCGATCAGGTGAAGCGCAAGATTTTTGCAGTAGCCTATGCCGATCTTCGGGCGGCCAAAGGAGATTTGAAGCTGGCTTATCAACAGGCGATCGAGCGAGTGCAATCTTTAGTAGATCGACTGCAAAAGCCTGCCCAGCAACAGTTCCTCAAGTGGAACCCCCCAGTTTCAGCAGTCAAGACCACCGAGCTGCCCCCAAATTATCGAAGTAACACCAGTAAAGAAGAATACTGTGCTAGCGTCGAGGCAGCCAAAGAATATATTCGAGCTGGAGATGTTTTTCAGGTGGTGGTTTCTCAGCGTCTGACCACTGATTTTGTGGGTAAACCGTTCGACTTGTATCGATCGCTGCGCTTGGTGAATCCTTCGCCTTACATGGCCTACTTTAACTTTAAGGATTGGCAGATCATTGGCTCTAGCCCCGAGGTGATGGTTAAAGCCGAAAATAATGGCGATGGTACTAAGGTAACTCTGCGCCCGATTGCTGGTACTCGGCCTCGGGGAGCTACAGCACAACATGATGATGAGTTGGCAGCAGAGCTGTTGGCCGATCCTAAAGAAGTGGCTGAACATGTGATGCTAGTGGATCTGGGTCGCAATGACTTGGGGCGGGTCTGTGTCAGTGGTACCGTGAAGGTAGATGAAATGATGTCGATCGAGCGTTATTCTCACGTAATGCACATTGTCAGCAACGTGGTGGGCGAGTTGGCACCCGATAAAACTGCCTGGGATTTACTAGAAGCCTGTTTCCCGGCAGGAACAGTCAGCGGCGCGCCCAAAATTAGAGCGATGGAAATTATCCACGAACTAGAGGGCTGTCGGCGCAGCTTATATTCAGGGGTGTATGGCTACTACGATTTTGAGGGTCAGCTAAATACGGCGATTACTTTGAGGACGATGGTGGTTCGATCGACTGCGGCTGGTCACGAAGTATCGGTACAGGCCGGTGCAGGACTGGTGGCAGATTCTGACCCGGTGACAGAGTATGAGGAGACGCTGAATAAGGCAAAGGGGCTACTGGAAGCGATTAAATGCCTTAGTGCATGAGCTTTATCTGGCCGTCTTAGTCAACAAATAAACTCCCACCCCAACTCCTAACATGTTTGGAATCCAGCCAGCAAAGAAAGGCGATAGGTAGCCGACTTCACCCAAGGCACCCATGACGGTAATCAGAATGTAATAGCCAAAAATCATCAGCAAACTCACCCCAAAACTGGTGGCCTTGCCGCCGCGCTGTGGTCGAATACCCACTGCCGACCCAATAATGCCAAAAATTAGACAGACAAAAGGTAGCGCTAGTTTTTGCTGAATCCTAATCTGAAAAACATTTATGGCTTTCCAGTCACCCTTGCCCCGCAGCACATCTAAATAGGCGATCGATTCAGTAATATTCATTTGATCTGGCTGCCTTTCTGGAGCAGCTATCTCCAAAGGAGTTCTGCCTAAACTGACTTTTAAGTGCTCAAACTGGCTCTTAGTAGAGTTTTTAGACTTAGGATCAATTTCATAAACCGTGCCATTAGAAAAATCCCAGGTCTTGTTGCCGATATCTAACTTGCCAGACTTGGCATCAATTACCCGACTTACTTCACTTTGAGATCGATCGATCACCATCACATCGGTCATCTCTTGACCATCAAACTGCCGCGCATAGAAAAACCTCACCAAATTTTGGACTTCGCTGCCGTCTTTTTGTTTTTCCTTGGTGATATCCGAGTAGGTAATATTATCTTTTTTAAACGCCGGTTTTTCTTGCTTCAGCGCTCGATTCATGGTGGCGGCAGCTTCTAATTTAGCAGCCGGAACGACTGATTCTTGCAACACAAAGGTCAAACCAGTCACCATCAAACTCAGCACCAAAGCCGGTACGATCAATCGATAAACGCTAATACCAGCACTGCGCATCGCAATTATTTCGCTGTCTCCCGAAAGCCGCCCAAAGGTCATCATGGTAGCAAGTAGCACCGACATCGGAAAAGAATAGCCAATAAACTCTGGCATAGTTAGCGCTAAAACTTTGCCAGCAATTTCGATCGGCAGCCCCGATTGGGTGACTTGGCGAATCAATTCAAACACGCTACCAACCGAGGTGGCGATCGAGGAAAAAGCCCCCACCCCAAACAAAAATGGCAGTAACAACTGAATAAAAATGTATCGATCCATCACCGATACACTGGGCAAAAAGTAATTGATAAAACGAAACCTAGTAACCATGCTTCTGCCCTGAATTTTGCCGATTCTAAAACTTATTATTCCCGTATGAGAATGGATCTGAATTCACCTAACATTCAATAATCTCTGGCTCTTGGCTGCCCTGTACCACGCCCATTTCTTGACGGGTCTGCCAGCCCGCTTGCCACTGCGATCGATCTCTCAAGGCTTTAGCATTCACCCAAAAACGCACGGTGGGGTCGCAGGAAGAAACCATTTCAGCAAAAACATGGCTGCCATCATTTTGGCGATTGATCACCTGAAAATGCCGCCAGCCCCACATTTTTTGGCAGGCTGTCCATTTGGATTGCAGCAGGTGGGGGTACTTGATTTTCTTGACCATGGCTTGCGAGAATTTGTGTTGTCTCTATATGTTAGATTATGCGAGCCGCCCTGGAACTGGTGATGGTGAGAGAGAAACATGTCTACGATCGGTGAACAGGGTGAAGCATTAGTGGGTGCCTGGCTGGTGACAAAGCAGGCCAAGGTGCTGCACTATCGCTGGCGATCGCGGAATGCCGAGATTGATATTATTGCCGAGAAACAAGATGGCACGCTGCTGTTTATTGAGGTCAAAACCCGCAGCGCTAAAAATTGGGATACTGATGGTTTGCTGGCGGTTACGTCACGTAAGCAAGCCAAAATTTTGCAAGGAGCCGAGATGTTTTTGGGGTTGCATCCAGAGTTAGCCGATCGGGCTTGTCGCTTTGATGTGGCTCTGGTGCGGCGAGTTGTTGCCCACCAAAAATTTATCGGTAAATCACTGTGCTTGATGTGTTTAGAGAGTGGTGAAGCTCTTTATCTTATTCAGTATTTACCGGGAGCCTTTGACTCCTGAATTCAGGTGCATTTGCTAGTTCCAAGGATTTACACTGGGGCAAAACTCAGCTATTTGAACATGTATGGCCAAAATGTCACATATGAGAAGAAATCAAGAATCAAGTACAATGTATACCAATTTACAGAATCGATCAGGAGCCTTTAAGTATAGTTCCGAGAGATTAAGTATCTTTAAATTACCTAGGTGTGAGTTTTTCTGTATGTCTAATTTCAAAACTGGTGCTTTTTCCTTGGCATTATTGAGTCTGACCACCATATGCACTAGCGCTCCGGTCTTTGCCGAATCTCAAAATATCGATACAGTCATTACAGAATCTAAAAGTCTGACTGCTCAAAAC
>JAYUSV010000506.1:0-3396 GCA_043755495.1 Synechococcales cyanobacterium | reverse complement strand
ACGAATTTATGCCGAAGATCCCTATAAAAATTTTCAGCCCAGTGCTGGTATCCTTCACCAAGTCGAGTTTCCAGCAGACGTGCGTTGCGATCGATGGATCAATACGGGCACAGAAATTACTCCTTACTATGATCCATTATTAGCCAAGGTGATTGTGAGAGGAGTCGATCGAGCTGATGCCATTAATCAACTTCAGCAAGCTCTACAAGTCAGTAAGATCTATGGCATCGAAACCAATCTGGATTACCTTCGGCAAATCTTAGCTAGTACCAAGTTTAAAGCAGCAGATCTGAGTACCAAGTTTTTAAATGATTTTCTTTATCAGCCACAGTCGATCGAAATCCTAGATCCGGGCACCTACAGCAGCATCCAAGATTATCCCGGTCGAGTGGGCTATTGGGATGTGGGCGTGCCACCTTCAGGATCGATGGATCATTTAGCTCTGCGTTTGGCCAATAGTTTAGTGGGTAACACTGAAGGCACAGCGGCTTTTGAATTTACTGTTACCGGTGCCACCATTCGCTTTCATACTGCGGCAGTGATTGCTTTGGCCGGAGCCGAAATGACGGCTAAAATCGATAATGTAGCTGTTGTTTATTGGCAAGCGATCGAAATTAATGCTGGTAGTACTCTCAAAATCAAAGATATTCAGGGCGCTGGCTATCGTACTTACCTGGCCATTCAAGGTGGCTTAGATGTACCAGATTATTTGGGCAGTAAAGCTACTTTTCTGCTCGGTAAATTTGGTGGTCATGCTGGTCGAGCCTTGCGATCGGGTGATGTAATCAAACTCAATCAATCCGCTGGTCAGCTCCCAGGCAAAACCATTGATCCCGCAGCCATTCCTACTTACAGCCATCACTGGGAAATTGGCGTACTAGATGGCCCTCATGCCGCTCCAGATTTTTTTACTGATGCTGACATCGAAATGTTTTTCAGCACCGATTGGCAGGTACATTACAACTCCACCCGCACCGGTATTCGTCTGATTGGTCCGAAGCCCCAATGGGCAAGAACTGACGGTGGCGAAGCTGGCTTGCATCCTTCAAATATTCATGACAACGCCTATGCGATCGGCTCGATCGATTTTACTGGCGATATGCCAGTAATTTTAGGTCCGGATGGTCCTAGCTTAGGAGGATTTGTCTGTCCAGGGGTAATTGTCCAGGCCGAACTCTGGAAAATGGGTCAGCTTAAGCCCGGTGACACGGTGCGGTTTAAGTCTTGGAGCTGGGCAGAGGCCAATGGGCGAGAGCTGGCTCAAGATCAGATGATTGCTAGCCTGCAAGCTCAGCGCCTCTTACCGATTACCAGCCAACGCAGTTCACCAATTCTGCATCAAGATATTGAATCCAAAGTAGTCTATCGCCAAGCCGGAGATAAATATCTGTTAGTGGAATATGGGGAATTGGTGCTGGATTTGAATCTGCGCTTTCGAGCCCATGTGTTGATGGAATGGTTGAAGGCTAATTTACCTAATGGAGTTATTGATTTGACTCCGGGAATTCGATCGATCCAAATTCACTATGATAGTCGAATCATTTCTCAGACTGAATTACTAGCTACTTTAATTGCAGCAGAAGCTCAACTACCAGCGATTGGGGAGATTACGGTTCCCAGTCGCATTGTCCATTTACCACTATCCTGGGCAGATCCGGCAACTTTGCTGGCGATCGAAAAATATATGCAGTCGGTGCGGCCAGATGCACCTTGGTGTCCTAGTAATATTGAATTTATTCGCCGCATTAATGGTTTGGAATCTATTCAAGAAGTCTATGACATTGTGTTTAATGCCGGCTATCTAGTCCTGGGTTTAGGCGATGTTTATTTAGGTGCGCCAGTAGCTACCCCGATCGATCCGCGTCAAAGATTGGTAACAACTAAATACAATCCAGCCAGAACTTGGACTCCTGAAAATGCTGTAGGCATCGGCGGAGCTTATCTTTGTGTGTATGGCATGGAAGGCCCTGGTGGTTATCAGTTTGTGGGGCGCACAGTGCAGATGTGGAATCGCTTTCAGCGCACCACAGATTTTACTAATCCTTGGCTACTGCGGTTTTTTGATCAACTTCGCTTCTATCCAGTCTCAGAGCAAGAATTACTTCAGCTCCGGGCAGATTTTTTGGTGGGCAAGTTTCAATTGCAAATTGAGGAAACTACGTTTAGCTTGCGGGAATATCAAGAGTTTTTGGGTTCGATCGATGCCGAACTCACGGTTTTTAAAGCTAAGCAACAACAAGCTTTTAATGAAGAACGAGAACGGTGGGCGATCGCTGGCGAATTTACTGAGCCAGAGGAGGTGATGTTGCAACCAGAGTTGGTTGAAAAACCTTTACCATCAGGATCTGAGGCGGTTTTAGCTCATGTTTCAGCAAATGTTTGGCAAGTCTTGGTCGAAACAGGTGCAGTAGTTGCCGCTGGAGATCAGTTAATGATTTTGGAAGCGATGAAGATGGAAATACCCGTGGTAGCAGAGGAATCGGGAGTGGTGAGTACAGTTTATTGTCAGCCCGGTCAAATGGTGGTTGCTGGCCAGCGATTACTGGCAATTACTGTGAGTTGAAAAAATAAAAAAGGAGCCTAGATTTTTATCTAGTGCTCCTTTTCTGGATATCAATCCTGGACTACGTTTGCTGTTGGGTTCGACTCCGCTCACCCAACTAGGACTCCGCTTAGCCAACTTATTAACCTACATTTTGTGGCCGCACTCTGGACAAAACTTATGGCTCTCTGGATTCGGGGTATTGCAACTACCACAAATTACCGAAGGTCGATCGAACAACCGTTTAGGTTTCGCTAAACCCATCATGTCTTCATTTGCGGCCCCGGCTGGCACCATCGGGTAACAATCTTCATCCCGACGTACTTTTATATCCAACAATACTGCTCCAGGGTGTGCCAACATCTCCTGAATTGCCCCAACCAAATCACCAGGCTGATCGACGGTGATTCCTTTAATGCTGTAGGCCTGAGCTAAAAGCATCAAATCGGGCATCGAAGGAGCCATCTCTGAAGAAGAATAGTTCTCCTTATAAAAAGTCTTTTGCCACTGACGCACCATCCCCTGCCAACCATTGTTGATCACCACGATCTTCACTGGCAGTTGGTACTCCATCATCGTGCCCAGCTCCTGCAAGTTCATCTGGAAACTAGCATCGCCACTAATGCAGATAATCTGTTCATTTGGTAAAGCGACCTGTGCCCCGATCGCTGCTGGTACTCCATAGCCCATAGTGCCCAAACCAGCACTAGATAACCAGTGGCGCGGACGGTTATTCAAAAACTGCGCCGCCCACATTTGGTGCTGACCCACATCGGTAGTGTAGTAGGCATTGGGAGCCTGTTTTTGGCATTGCAGAATGGCTTCTTGGGGTGACAGCGAGTCCGGGTAGCTAG
>JAYUSV010000505.1:0-3409 GCA_043755495.1 Synechococcales cyanobacterium | reverse complement strand
ATTTGACCAGGGTTAGAGGATTTTAGGATGAGCAGGATTTCCCTCAAATCCTGCTCATCCTAAAATCCTCTAACCCTGGTTCTGCTGTTATAATGCCTTCGGCGACAGTATTTTTAGTTGAGAAACAGAGCATATATCTCAGCCGCAACAATGCTTTGGCCGCTCGAAGGTAAAAGTCACTTTAACTCAGGGAGACAGTATGGCACGGGTAATAATTGTGGGTGCAGGTGGAGTCGGCAACGTGGTTGCGCACAAATGCGCTGCCCGAGACGAATTTACTGCTATTTTGTTGGCCAGTCGCAGCGTTGATAAATGCGATAAAATTGCCGCACATATTGGTTCACAGAAAGTCACAACAGCCGCACTCGATGCTGATGTGGTGGCCAACACCGTCAAACTCATCAAAGAATTCAAACCAGATATCTTAATTAACGTAGCGCTCCCTTACCAAGATTTGGCTTTGATGGATGCCTGTCTAGAAACTGGCGTTCACTACCTAGATACCGCCAACTATGAGCCGATCAACGTGGCCAAGTTTGAGTATAGCTGGCAATGGAAATATCAAGATCGATTCAAAGAGGCTGGGCTAACCGCAATCCTTGGCTGTGGCTTCGACCCGGGAGTCACTGGAGTTTTTAGCGCCTATGCCCTCAAGCATTATTTTGACGAAATTCACTATCTAGACATTATTGACTGCAACGATGGCAATCACGGTAAAGCCTTTGCCACTAACTTCAACCCAGAAATTAACATTCGAGAAATCACCCAAGTCGGCAGATATTTTGAAAATGGTGAGTGGGTAGAAGTCCCGGCTTTATCAGTTCATCGGCCTGTGCCCTATCCTGAAATCGGCGATCGAGAATCGTATTTGCTCTACCACGAAGAACTAGAATCACTGGTCAAAAATATCCCCACCCTCAAAAGAGCCAGGTTCTGGATGACATTTTCCGAGAACTACATCAATCATCTGCGAGTGCTAGAAAATATTGGCATGACCCGAATTGACCCAATCGAATACGAAGGCCAACAAATAGTCCCACTAAAATTCCTCAAAGCCCTACTACCCGAACCAGCTTCGCTGGCTACTAACTACACTGGTCAAACCTCGATCGGCTGCCATATCAGTGGCATTAAAGACGGCGTAAAGCGCAACTATTATGTCTACAACAACTGCCAACATGCCGAAGCTTACGCCGAAGTAGGAGCACAAGGAATTTCTTACACAACCGGAGTTCCCGCAGTAATTGGCGCACTCATGGTAGTAAACGGCACCTGGAAAAACCCCGGTGTATTTAATGTAGAAGAATGCGATCCCGATCCATTTATGCAACTACTAAGCCCTATGGGCTTACCCTGGCACGAAGTTATCGATGGCGTATCACCATTTCCTGAATAATCATGACCCAAAATAACGACAATTTTTTAGCAGCTATCCCCTCACCCTGCTTCGTCCTAGAGGAACAACTACTCGATCGCAACCTCGCTATCTTCGATCGAGTGCAAAAAGCAGCCCCCATCCACATCATGCTAGCCCTCAAAGGCTTCTCCCTATTTCATAGCTTCCCTCAACTACGCCAAACCCTCCAAGGCGCATCAGCCAGCTCCCTCTGGGAAGCCCGCCTAGCCGCCGAAGAATTTGGCAGCGAAGTTCACGTATATTCGCCAGCCTATAGGGCGATAGATGTACCAGAAATTCTGCCCTACGCCTCACACCTGACCTTTAACTCGATCGGGCAATGGCAACAATTCCACTCTCAGGTCGCCGCGTACACACCGAAGAAAATATCAGTCGGCTTACGAATTAATCCCGAATACTCCCCAGTCACCACCGCACTCTACAACCCCTGCCAACCCTCCACCCGCTTAGGAGTCTCCGCGTCACAACTCAGTGATTCTTTACCAGCAGGCATTGATGGATTTTTATCTCACAATTTGTGTGAAAGTGATTCTTTTGCCTTAGAAAAAACCATTATCAATATCGAAAAGTTATTTGGACATTTGTTACCACAAATCAAATGGCTAAATTTTGGCGGTGGCCATTTAATGACTCGCCAAGGCTACGATATTGATCACGCGATCGAAGTCCTCAAAGCCTTCCATTCTCGTCATCCTCACTTGCATTTAATTATGGAGCCTGGTTCGGCAGTTGCCTGGGAAACAGGTTTTTTACTCGGCACAGTATTAGATCTAATTCCCGCTGAAGGTTTAACGAATGTAATGTTAGATGTATCTTTTACTGCTCACATGCCAGATTGTTTAGAAATGCCTTATAAACCAGCAATCCGTGGTGCTCACGAACCACAAACAGGCGAAACATTTTATCGAATGGGTGGCTCTAGTTGCCTGGCCGGTGATTTCCTTGGAGATTATGGTTTCGATCGGCCATTAGAGATCGGCGATCGAATTATCTTTGAAGATATGATGCACTACACGATGGTAAAAACCTCGATGTTTAATGGGGTAGTCCATCCCTCGATCGGCAGCCTCAAAAAAGACGGCGAATTCCAGCTCTGGCGAGAGTTTTCCTATCAAGACTATCGATCGAAACTGGGTTAGGCAATTCAAATAAGGAAGTGAAGTGGTCAATCCCGGCCATACCCACTGACTATTTGACGCAGTACCAATTTAAATTTCATTTGAACTTTGGTTGACAAGTACTAATTATAATCTCTATACCAGAACCCCCATCAACCTCTGTCGCTGGCAAGGTCAATTTTTGAGCGTGAAGGTAGAGTCTTTCAGCAGACTTATTACCATAAAGTCGATCGCCTAAAATCGCTGCCCCTAAACCAATTGCCGCATGCACTCTCAATTGATGAGTCCGCCCAGTTAAAGGTCGCAACTCTATCCAAACCAAACCATCTTGGCGCTTAATCACCTGAAACTCTGTGACACAAGGCTTACCAAATTCTCGATCAACTTTTTGCTTCGGTCGATCACTAATATCCGCCGAAAGGGGCAGTTCAATCACACCTTCGTCTGTTAATACATTGCCAACCAAGACAGCCTGATAGACCTTTTGAACTCTTCGTTCCACAAATAGCTTAGCGGCCCAGTGATAAGCTGCTAAATTCTTGGCAAACAATAGCACTCCAGAAGTATCTTGATCCAATCGGTGAGCAGGATATAGTTTTGTAGCTAATTGTTGCTCTAGCAATTGTCGAGCATTGGGTTGACCATAACGACCAGGAACTGATAATAGATCGTGGGGTTTATCGATCGCCACCAAATCTTGGTCTTCATAAATAATCTTTAGCTCCTCGGTAGGAATTCGTCGCTGCACCTCCGCTGCCAAACCAGAGAGCATGAATCCCATCAGTGGTTGACATCGATCGGCACAGGCTGCATAAAACACTCCCGGCTGTTTGTCGCCCATTGCCGCCCCCCACCAAAACTCCGCCATCGCCAC
>JAYUSV010000504.1:0-10490 GCA_043755495.1 Synechococcales cyanobacterium | reverse complement strand
GGTATAACTCATATCTTCCTACCTTCAGGAATTAGTTAGCAATTCATACAGGTACAAATATAGCAGTGAAGGTATAAGTTTGAATTTTAATCTTTCTTGGTAAATCATAAGCATTGCTTATACTGTCCCTGGAGAACACTCTGATCCCTAAATCGGATGTGCTCTGAACCGTTGGTATAAAAGTATACTGATCGGTAGCTAAGCTTTATACATTACTAAAAGCTGCGGCAAGGCTAGGATCGATCGCTGTCTCATAGAAAAAACAGGCATAGCCCTGAAAATTAGCAGCTTCCACAGCAGCTATTTGTTCTTGGATTAATTGGAAAGGCTGCACTTTGCCTTTTAAGCCAGTCAAAATTCCGATCGAAGCCTTGTGCTTAATAGCCTGTAGCTCTGGCTTAGCTAACTCTCCCTGAAACCCCTTTAAGTCGTAGCGATAGACTTGTAACACCAGTTCGTCTACTAAATCTAACCACTGTGTCCAGTCCATCCGGTAGTTGTTAATCGAAAAGCGCAAAGGATTGGGAGCAATCGAGATTTGCAGTTCGGGGCGTAAGGCTTTGATTTGATTGACTGCCGATCGAAAACAAAGAGTCACTTGATCTGTTGACCACTCCGCCCAGGTCTGGCGCTCTCCAAATGGCCAAATGCCAACCTGAGACTGCCGATAAAAAGCTTGGGTGGCAGGGTCAAAACCCAGTTCGATCGGCCAAGCCCAGTGGTCATCGAACTGCACGCCATCTAGGTCATAGCGTTGCACTAGGTCTACTAATAGCTCATTCATTCGTGCTGATACATCAGGGTCGCAGGGATTCAGCCACACACAGGGGTCGAGCTGAGCGCTGGTGGCTTTGCGGCGCTGGGTGGTGCCGGTATTGGTGAATGTTAAAGAGCCGGGATATTTCTGAGCCATACCGCAGTCTGGAGGCAGCATCAGGCCATATTCCCACCAGGCTACTATTCGCAGGTTTAGACTTCTGGCGATCAAAATTAATTCGGCTAAACAATCTCTGCCCACATAGGGAGAATCGGGCAGAGTAGAACAACCGGTATGCTTGGCAGCAATTTCACTGGGGTACAGGGTATGGCCACGGTGCCACACTGTGGGATAGATGGTGTCAAAACCCAATGCTTTGAGCTGTTTTAAGCATTGCTCAATGTTTTCAGAGGAATGCAGTATTGTGCTATCGGTGTTGGTCAGCCATATTCCGCGCATTGCTTGTCATCCTGGCGATCGTGAATGCGAAGATTATAAGCCTAGTGATGACTTTATATTAACTAGTATCGACAGTTGAAATACTGGTGTAATGTCGTACTTGAAGTTTCAAGTTGTAGAGAGGGATGCTCGGATAGGTTTAAGGTGATTGGCTGTAATCTTTACAGTGAGCAATATCCATCCGAATAAATTGATTAACTAGCACCTAAGCGCTCCAAAGAAATCGTCGCAGACTGAGCAACATTGATATTGGAATCTTTGGTCATATACTTGAGCGCCGAAATAGTCTTTTCTCCTGGCATAAAGCCTAAGGCTTCGGCCAAGCGCTGGCGTACTAACCAATCTTCGGCATCAGTAAAACGCAAGATTTTATCCACCGCTCCCACAGCCTTAATTTCACCCAGAGCCGCGATCGCTGCTTGTTGCACCACCACCTCCGGTGAATCCAGCGCTTTGATTAGCACGTCAGTAGCCCGAGGATCTTTTAAGTTCCCTAAAGCCACAGCCGCACTAAAACGCACCAACCAATCAGTATCTTCATAAAAAGCGCGCACCAAACTGTTGAAGGCGCGGACATCTTCTAGATACCCCAAAGCCCCAGCCGCATCAGCACGGATGCCGTAATCTGGGTCGTTTTCCAGTAGACTTACTAAGATTGGATAGGATTCCGCTGTGCCTTTTACGCCCAGGGCAAACACTGCCATCGATCGAAGTTGAAGATTTTCGTCGTTCAAGACTTTTTTGATCAAAGGAAAAGCACTTTCGGCTGGCACCTCGCGCAGCGAAGCCAAGGCGACCATCCGATCTTTGAGATCACTGCTCTCTAATTTCAGGGAGAGTGCTGCCAAATCATATTCGCTCATTTGTCTGTTACCAAACTTAATATATGCTCATGGTAACAAGAATTTCTTGTTAGTTCCACCAATCCATCCCCTTTGCTGAACCCTTTGAAGTTAATGCAATCCCCATTACTGCATTTGTGCGAATCTACCACTGCCCAAATCCGTGAAATTTCCACTGCTCGTCATGTTTCGATTCAGTGCTATCGGTCTGGTTCTTGGCAAGCTTTGTCTGATGTTTTAGCAGACAGTGTTCCCCATGATATTAGCGGCGATCTTTCTGACTCGGTAGGTCAAAAACTACATGATGCAACGGCTGTGAGCTTTAGGATAACTACAAAAATTGGGCTGGTCACAATTGTCGGGGATTGTTTGCTCTTACCGATATTTTGTAGAGTTGAGCCTGCAATTAAGGATCAGCTTTGGGGTCGGGTTTGCATTATTAGTAATACTGGCTCTCTGCAAAACCGCGATCAGGATTGGTTGATGCTAGTCACAAAAATATTAGGGAAAGCGCTTTTTGCGGTATTTTCTTTGCCACAGCAAATCACCTTACCTACAGCAGAAATTCCTGATATTCAAGATGGTGAGTATGAAAATGAGGCTAATTTGCATCGGCAAATTGCTGAATTAAGCGCTCAAGATCGACTCAAAGATGAATTTATCAGCAAAATCTCCCACGATTTGCGGGCACCGCTAATGAATATGCGCATGGCGCTCAAGATGTTTAAAATTAGCACTAGTAAAGATCCTGCGGCCTTAGCAATATTGGCTAACGAGCGGTATAGTAATTATTTGCAGATTTTAGAAAGTGAATGTGAACGAGAGATCGGCTTAATTAACAATGTTTTGGATTTACAAAAATTAGAAACTGGCAATATATCACTAGAATTACAATCGATCAATCTGGTAGATTGGCTACCCACGGTTGTCGAGACTTTTCAGTACCGAGCACGGCAACAAAATATGCAGCTAGATCTGCGCCTACCCGCAGCTTCAGCTTATTTACTCACCGATGAAGGCTCTCTCCAACGAATTGTGAGTGAGCTACTGCACAATGCCTGTAAATACACGGCCGAGCATCAGGGCATTTATTGCGAGTTAGAGTATCCAGAAGTCAGAAATCAGCCACTGTATTTGCTGGTGGGCAATCAGGCCGAAATTTCGGTGGCAGATTTACCCCATATCTTCGATCGGTTTTACCGGGTACCTGGCGCTGATCGGCATAAGCAAGGTGGTACTGGTCTCGGCCTCTCGCTGGTGCGTAGCTTGGTCGAACAGCTCCATGGCCAAATCACGGTACAGAGTAATAATGGCTGGACAACCTTCACTGTGGCGCTGCCAGTGGCTCCGCCTGATGAGTCTTAAGTTTTTTGTAGCCAAATCTGGGCCAGCCATGTTAACATAGAGTTCGCCTTGTTTGGCTCGATAGCTCAGTCGGTAGAGCTAAGGACTCATAAGCCTTCGGTCCCCAGTTCAAGTCTGGGTCGAGCCATTATTTAAAACCCCACGTAAAGTGGGGTTTTGTGTTTCCAAGATTTTTTCCTATGGTGCAAACAGCATCAACTTAATAGACAAAGAGAAATTGTTAATTAAGTCACAGCCTATTATCGAGATGTCAAAACTGCTTCTGTCCCTACAAATGGACTACGAGCTAACAGCCGATCGGTAGCACCCCTAACTTCTAATCCAGACATTTGATAGTTGCGGGCTTGTTGCCACAGGCTCTGAGCAGTTTGCTGCTGCTGTTCAGGAGTCAGGCTAAACCAGAGATCACCGACAGTAACAGTTGCTAAACTTTGCTTATTATCTAGTTCCAAGTTAGTAATTAATCCGGCTGGATATAGGCTGGCCACAGCCTGAGATCGATTTTTGACAGCTTCTAGCAAGGCCGCTTCCGGGCTAACAATCGGTTTCATGGGAGTTGCTGGCTGGATTATTGGGGGTGGAGGAGTGGCAGCTATAGGACTACTAGAGCGTGGCCAAAAGTTAATCACTCCCCAAGCTACGGTCATCGCCAAGAATAAGGCACCAGCAATTACTAAAATTGGACGCAGGTTTTCGCGGCCTAAAGATGGTAACTGCCAAGATTTTTTGGTAGGGATTTTTCCATTGGCAGGAATTTGTTCGATGTAAATTTTGGGAGCACGATCAAATGGCGAAGATATTTTGGCAAATAGAGACTTAATGGGAGCCAGTAATCGGTCGGGCAAACTTGCTTTAACTGGTGGCTTGGTTTTGTACTTAATATTTTTCGGGCGTTGAATATCTAGGTCGATCGCTCCACTTTTGGTATTTGGATCATTTTTATCGGCAGGCTCTGCATTAGGGTCTTTGGATTTGTACTTGATGTTTTTGGGGCGAGGAATGCTGACTTCGATCGTGGCAGGCCGATCTATTTCGTCAGCCTTGCCTACTACAGAGCGCGGCGGAGCTGGTGGGACAATTTTTTCAGTGACTGTTACAGGAAGACTTGTGGTGCTTTGATCGACGATAGGTTCGGTAATCGACGACTGGGAAAAATTCGATACCGGGTCAGGGGAAACTGAATTGATAGCTTCCGGGTTTGTTGTTTTAAATGTTTTTGGTGGTGGGGGCGGCGCAGCAAAGGCCGGTTCTACTGTTGAGGGGTTTAAGGACGAGATAAAAGCTGGCTGGGGTGCTTCAATAAAATCATCATCCCAATTGGTTTCGTCGCCTTCATCCCAGGTAATAGGTTCAGGGACAACCTGCATAAATTCTTGCTGGCTGGTTGGGGTGCTTCTGGGCCGAGACATGTTGCGGGTCAGGGCTTTTTTGTCGAATATGCCCTGCAAAAACTTGCCCGTGCGCGATTTGACGACTGGCGTGTTCTCTGAGGTATTATCATCGATCGACATACACAACTCCCTGGGTATTCACACTATATCTACTTTATCAGGTAGGAGATTTGTCAGCTTAAAGTGTGATGCGACTAAAGTTACTGCGCGGATCGACGCTGCGGGCTTTGCGGAGCTTTTCGTATAGATCTTTCTCTGCTGGCGTGATGTTTTTGGGGGTGGCAATCATCAGCTTAGCAATTTGGTCGCCGCGTTCACCCTTGGAGTTGTACCAGCCTTTGCCCCGCAGCCGCAGCGACTGACCGGACTTTACCCCGGCAGGCACATTCAGCATCACAAACCCATCGGGAGTCGGCACCTGAATTTGGGCACCAAGTACGGCTTCTTCTGGGGAGATGGGAATTTCGCAGGTGAGATTTTCTTTATCGAACTGGAAAAACTCGTGGGGCTTGATGGCGATCGTCAGATATAAGTCACCCCGCTGCTGGTTATAGGGGCTGACGCTGCCTTTGCCTTTTACGCGGATGCGGCTACCGGGTTTAGCGCCTAGGGGAATGCGAATTTTAATGCTTTCGTTGCCGATCGTGAAAGATTTCTCGACCCCTTTAAAGGCTTCCATCATGGTGAGGTTAATGGTGGCATCTCGATCGCCATTGGCACTAGTAGTTGCCGAAGCGAAATCTTCCATCCCAGTTTTGGGACGTGCTGTACCAGCTTTGCGACCCAGCAGCTCGTTGAGAAATTCATCAAAACTACCATAATTGGCAAAGTCTACATCTGCACCAGTCGGATTGGCCGAACGATAGCCTGCTGGCGCACCGGCTGGACGAGAATTGGCTGGGGCGGGCTGTTTCCAGTACTTGCCAAACTGGTCATATTTGCGACGCTTGTCATTGTCGGCCAGTACCTCGTAGGCTTCGGTCACTTCTCGGAAGCGATTTTCAGCAGCTTTGTCACCAGGATTCATATCGGGGTGATATTTACGCGCCAAACGTCGGTAAGATTTTTTAATCTCTTCGGCACTGGCGGTTTTGGCAATGCCCAAAACCAAGTAGTAGTCTTTGAAATCTGTACTCATGGCAAATTATTTAGTCGAGCGACCGTCGAAGTATTGTGCTGCGCGGCTCTCATCACATGATCATTCCCTTTTTAAACTAGAACTAACCCGCAGCTCCATAATATTATGAATGAGTTTTCTCTGATCAGCCACCGGCAGCTTTTTCCGGCTTTGGCAAATAAAAGTTACTTTAATTATGGTGGTCAAGGTGTACTAGCAGAGCCGACACTTACAGCTATTGTAGAAGCTTTTGAGTATGTTCAGCGATCGGGGCCGTTTGGTTTGCGGGTCAATGCCTGGACAACTCAGGTGGCACAGCAGGTTAGGCAGCAGTTAGCTAAGTTGCTAAATGTGGATGCTGGGAATATTTCATTGACGGAAGATGTGACTGTGGGCTGTAATATTGCGCTGTGGGGAATGCCTTGGCAGGCCGGCGATCACATTTTGTTGACAGACTGCGAGCATCCGGGGGTGATTGCTTCGGTTCAAGAGATTGAGCGGCGCTGTGGGGTTACTTCTACCACAGCACCTTTATTGATGGCAGCAGATGCCACCGTTTTGCTGGTGAGTCATCTCACTCCAGAAACCAAACTGGTGGTGATTAGTCATGTGTTGTGGAATACTGGGCAGATTTTGCCTTTGGCGGAAATTATGGAAGCTGTGAAAGCTTACAACCCAGAGATTCGGGTGCTGGTGGATGCGGCACAGTCGGTGGGGATGATGCCGTTGAATTTGGTGGAATTGGGGGTGGATTTTTATGCTTTTACTGGTCATAAATGGTGCTGTGGACCAGAGGGTGTTGGTGGTTTATATGTGAGTAGTGATGCTCGATCAATCCTCAAACCCACTTTCATTGGCTGGCGCAGTTTAGATTTTGAGGCGGCGGCTGGCGGGGGATTTTTGTCTGACGGCAGGCGTTATGAGGTGGCAACTTCGGCATATCCTTTGTATGCGGGGTTGGCAGAGGCGCTGGCGACGCAGGATCGCTGTGCTGGGATGGTTGACAGATATCGACAAATCACTGAGCTGAGTGTTTATCTATGGAAAGGTTTGAATAAGTTGCCAGGGGTGAAATGTTGGCTGCCTGAAGCACCACAGACGGGGTTGGTGTCTTTTCAGTTGGCTGCTGGGGGACACGATCGAATAGTGCAAAAGCTCGAAACTCAAGGGTTCTTTCTGCGCACGCTGTTTTTCCCAGACTGCATTCGAGCCTGTGTCCATTATTTGACCACCTATGAAGAAATCGACACTCTGTTGGCTGCACTAACTAAAATTAGCGATTGAAATTATGAATATTCGTCAACGTTTGCCATTTACTGCTTATTTGTTTTTGTTGCCTGCTTTGTTGGGGCTGAGTTTGACGGTTTTTGTGCCTGCTTTGCAGGCGTTTTATCTGAGTTTTACTAATTTTAATTTGCTGACTGGTGATGCTCCTTGGGTGGGTTTGGCTAACTTCGATCGGCTCTTAAAAGATGGTCTTTTTTGGAAAACTGTTGGCAATACTTTGCTGTATTTGTTGGTGGCGGTGCCTTTACTGACGGTTTTGCCTTTGGGGCTGGCGATCGCTGTCAATAACAAATTAATGGGGATGAGTTGGTTTCGGGCGGCTTACTATGTGCCGGTAATTATTTCGATGGTGGTAGCGGGGATTGCTTGGAAGTTTATGTATGCCGAGAATGGTTTATTGAATCAGTTGTTGATTGGGCTACATTTACCGCCAGTGGAATGGCTAACTAGTCCCCGCTGGGCAATTTGGAGTGTGATGGCGGTGACGGTGTGGAAGGGTTTGGGCTATTACATGACGATTTATTTGGCGGGTTTGCAGTCGATTCCGGCAGATTTATATGAGGCGGCGGCGATCGATGGGGTAGATGGTTTATCTAGACATTGGACAATTACGATGCCTTTGATGAAGCCCTATATGGCTTTGGTGGCGGTGGTGTCGGCGATCGCGGCGACGAAGGTATTTGAGGAGGTGTATGTGATGACTCAAGGAGGGCCACGGAATGGCTCGAAGACGGTGATTTATTATTTGTACGAAAAAGGTTTTGGCACTTCTCAAGATCTGAGCTATGCCTGTGCGATCGGTTTAGTGATGTTTTTGGCGATTTTGGTGTTATCGGTGATCAATCTCAAGCTTTCTGTGGATTCTTAAATTCTTCTGATAAGGTAAAGAGACGTTAAGCCAATTCAAATAATAAATCCATGCCCGAACTATTAGATAATAAAACCAGATGGGATGGTGAATATCACTGGCGTGATCAAGGGGATGAATGGTCTGCGTTGTGGGGCAATCCATCAATGCAATGGCATGGCACCATCCTTCCTCGGATAAAATCACATGTGCCAGCTAACCGAATCTTAGAAATTGCCTGTGGCTATGGCCGCTGGACACAATATCTGAAAGATCTCTGTCAAAATCTGATCGCGATTGACCTTTCCGCAGAATGCATTCAGGCTAGCAAACAGCGCTTTGCTGATTGTAAACATATTGAATTTCAAGTAAACGATGGTCGCTCGCTAGATATGGTCGCTGATTCATCGGTAAATTTTATCTTTAGTTTTGACTCGTTAGTTCATGCTGATGCCTCGGTAATGCAATCATACCTAGGGCAATTCAAAAGAATTTTAAGCGCCGATGGTGTTGCTTTTATTCATCATTCTAATTTCGGGGAATATGCCCCAGCTTATTCCAGAATCCGGGATGTTCCTGATCTAGAAGAAATTCTGATTCAGTCAGATATTTTGGAGAAGTCTACTCACTGGCGCGACGGTAGTGTAGATGCTCAGAAAATAGCAAAGTTTGCCACAGAAGCTGGATTGCAATGTATCAGTCAAGAAATTGTACCTTGGAGTACAAAGAATTTGTTTATAGATTGTATGTCAACGATTGTGAAAAATGATTCGTCTCTGGCTAGAGGTAATCGAGTTTTGCGGAACGCCAACTTTATGGCAGAAGCTAATAATCTATTGCAGCTTGCTCAGTTGTATGACTCTGGTCAAAAATCTTGAGTTAAGTAACCAGAAACTGTTCGATCGCCTATGGTGTAAGCGAAGCTATCGCCACTAAGATCTTCTCAGAAATATGGCTAATCCAACTCAATGCCTAGCTCTCTCAGCTTCGCCTTCAGAGCTTCATTCTCCTTTTTTTCAGCCAGCTTTTCTTGCTCAGCCACCAGTGCCTTCTGCTCCGCTGTATCAGCTCGATCGCGTTCTTGTTGCGTCTCTAGTATTGCCTGCTGGGTTTCAAGTTGAGCCTGCTTTTTCTGTTGGTTGATCTCTACCACCGATAAAAACAAGTCCTCGTCGGGAGTATAAATTTCTAGTTCATCACCCAGTTCAAACCTCACACCAAGTCGGGGGCTAACCCAACCAGCAATATTGCCGATTCCTTGCAAAACACCATTCTGTCTCAGCCAACCAACAAAATCCACCCTGTCTGGGTCATACATATAGTATTCTTCCACCCCATAATTATTGTAGAACTCAAACTTGGCAGTCATTTCCGCCAATCGGTTTCCTGGTGACAAAATCTCAAATACTACTTGGGGTGCAATATTTCCTTCAACCCACTGCATATAAGAACCTCTGTATCCTTTTGGTCTGCCAAAAGCCACCATTGTATCTGGGGCACGCTTTGTGGTGTTTGATCCTTCTACCGGATACCACAGCAAGTCTCCCGCCACAAATACATCGGGATTTTCGGCGAACAGAATTTCTAGATTCTCCTTGATTTTGACAATCCAGCTAAACTGTAACGTATTATCTGACATCGGCTGACCATCACTATCTGGATAGATGACTGCTGGTTTGGGAAGTTGGGAAACCATAGATCATGTAAATTATTTAGTGCCCATATACTAACTTATCCGTCACCAAATCGACAAGCCACCGCTTTCACAATGATTAGATAGCCAGGAATTGTTTGATCGCCGTCAATATCTTCTCCGAGGCATGGCCATCACCAAAAGGATTGATCGCATTGGACATCTGAGCATAAGCCGCTGGATTTTCGAGCAGTTCAGAGACAGCGCTGGTGATGCGATCGCTGTTGGTGCCAATCAACTTCGCAGTACCACCAGTGACGGCTTCTGGTCTTTCGGTAGTCTCCCGCATTACCAACACCGGCTTACCTAAACTCGGCGCTTCTTCTTGCAGACCACCAGAATCGGTCAACAACAAATGACAGCGCTGAATTGCGCCAACTAGTTCTAAATAATTTAATGGCTCAGTTAAGAACACCCTGGGGTGCTCACCTAGCATCTTTTGCAGTGGGTCACGCACGGTCGGATTCCGATGGAGAGGCAATAACAACGCCGTATCTGGAAATTTTTCTAGTACCTGTAAAAAGCCTTGGCCAATACTAGCCAATGGTTCGCCCCAGTTTTCGCGGCGGTGAACGGTGGCTAAGATGGTGCGGTATTTTGACCAATCTAGCCCAGGAATCGGACAGTCAGGATTTTGGGCGGCAACGGTTAAGAGCGCATCGATGACAGTGTTGCCAGTGTTGTAGACCTGGCCGGTGACATCAGATTTACGTAGATTGGCTACGGCTAGGT
>JAYUSV010000503.1:0-10533 GCA_043755495.1 Synechococcales cyanobacterium | reverse complement strand
TTTATTGACTACTTCATTAGCCAAGAAGCCGATGCAGCCTCAGAGCCGCCCTCACCCGATGCCGAAACAGCATTCTTCGAGCTAGCTGGAATCTGGGAAAATAAAGACATCACTGCTGCGTCCCTCCGCGCTGAAGCTTGGAGAGAAACCAAATAATGATCTTATGCGATACAAATATACTAATAGAATTTTATAAAGGAAATTCCACGATCATCCAAGAACTAGGAAAGATCGGAGTAGCACAACTAGCAATTAGCATTGTCACCCAAGCCGAACTCTATTACGGTGCGCTCAACAAAGCCGAATCACTCAGAATCCAAAAACACCTAAATCTACTGCACAACCTGCCGATCGATCATCAAGCCTCCAGTCAGTTCATTCAACTCATGGCGCAATACTCCCTTAGTCATAAACTCGCCATTCCTGATGCCCTGATGCCCTGATCGCCGCTACTGCCCTAGTCAACGATCGAGAACTATACACACTCAACATCAAAGACTTTCGATTTATTGAAAACCTCAGACTATATCAGCCCTAAACTATGCCACAATCCGAACAAGAAATCGAACAAAATTTGGTCGAGTTTTTGCTTGTCTAAACTTGCAGTGTGATCAAAAAACGCGATCGAAGACCACGCACCACAGCAAGATCAACGTCTGCCAAAGATCCCACCAAATCACCCACAGTCTTAATGCCATCACAGGCATCCATACAGGCAAACTCAGCATCGTCGATCTTGGCAATTTGATAATTGCTATCGAAAAACGCCCGACTTGGCCAGCCCTCTAGACAAGGGTGTCGTTGGGGAATAGCAGCCAGCAATGCGGCATCGTTCGACCAGTCTGCCTTAGTTAACGGTGGCTTGCCCAAGAAAAACTCAAAGTGCGCCACCTCCGGGTCTAATAACTCAATCAGGCGATAGCGCTGTCGATCGGTCAAACTCTCAGCCCTTTCCATCAAATCTGGCGCTTTTCCAATAAGCCGCTCCAAATCCCAAAACTGCGGATTCGAGAAACCCATAAACTCCAAGCCCGCCGCATCAATCAGTTCAAAAATCGTCTCGGCATTGTAGACAATCTCTTGGGGATGCACATACATATCTGCAAAGCACTCGTCCTTAAAGTTTTCTAGCGACCAGCGGCTTTGCTCTCGTTGGGCAATGCGATTAGTTTCTGGCAAATTATTAAAAATTTCTCGTCCGACCCTTACTCCATCCCGGTAATCGCCTTTTTTGTCGCCTTGCAGCAAGCCGATCGCCTTTTGCATCATGGTGATTTCCCAGCGTCCCACCTCACCATAAACAAAAATATGCAACAGGCCACCAGGAGCCAATTTCTTGGCCAGAGCTTGAATTCCTCTATTGGGGTCAGCCGTATGGTGCAAGACTCCCACCGAATTAATCAGGTCAAATTCCCCTGGCAACTGATCTACATCAAATAGACTCATTTGATGGAACTCTACCCCTAAAGCCTTGGATCTGGTACAGCGCTCTTTAGCCACCGCCAAGGCTCCCGGACTGATATCGATCGCCGTCACTTGCGCCCCCGGATTTAGATGCACCAAATATTCGGTGCTCACCCCAGTACCACAGCCCGCATCCAAAATCCGCACATCTGCCCTAGCAGGTAGTTGCCCCAAACAAAAATTATAGGCTGCTTGCCAGTGCCAGCGCCAGTTATACCCAGGCGGCACTTCGTCCAAAATAGGATCGGGGGGAAAAGGGTATGTATTATAAAGCTTTTGAACGGCTTGGGTAACATCCATAGATGGTAACGGGTGCAAGGGATTTCGTCATTTTACCTCAGGAGCAGATTCTTTCGGCAATCATCCCATACTCACCCTCACCCTTCGTCCGCTAGCGAGTTAAGATGGAACGTAGATTTTTGCGGAAATAAACCCATGGTTCAAGCTCCTTATTACGGTGATAGCTCTTATCGCACCCCTCCACCAGACCTACCCTCCCTAATTTTGAAAGAGCGGATTATTTATCTGGGTTTACCACTAGTTTCTAGCGACGACTATAAACGCCAGCTTGGCGTGGATGTAACTAAGCTGATTATTGCTCAGCTTCTATACTTACAATTCGACAACCCCGACAAACCAATTAACTTTTACATCAACTCCACTGGCACCACTTGGTATGGTGGCGAGGCGATCGGCCAAGAAACCGAAGCTTTTGCCATTTGTGACACTATGGCCTATATCAAGCCACCAGTACACACCATTTGCATCGGTCAAGCCATGGGCACCGCGGCCATGATTCTATCTTGTGGTACCAAGGGCTGTCGTGCTAGTTTGCCCAATGCTACCATTGTGCTAAACCAGGCTAAAACTGGCACTGGACGAGGTCAGGCTACCGATATTCAAATTCGTGCCAAAGAAGTTCTGGACAACAAAGCCGCGATGCTGGGGATTTTGTCACGCAACACCGGTCATTCTTCCGAGAAATTGGCTAAAGATATGGAGCGTACCTTCTATCTCACCCCGGCTGAAGCCAAAGAATATGGCTTAATCGATCGAGTGCTTACCAGCGCTAAAGATCTACCTGTGCCACTTGCTGCTGTTGTCTAGGCATAGACCGCTGTTTAAAATTTCGTTTATCTGGAGACTCTATGGCCGTCGAATCGCCAATGCGCGTTCCCTATAATCTGCCTGGTAGTCAGCAATGGCAGTGGATGAATATTTTCACTCGCATGAGCCAGGAGCGGATTATTTTCTTAAACCAAACTCTAACCATGGGTTTGGCCAATTCACTGATTGCATCGCTGCTATACCTCGATTCGCAAGATTCTAGCAAGCCGATCTACTTATACATCAACTCTTATGGCGATCCGGTGGCCACTGGTGATGTCAATGAGGGTGCTGGCTTTATGGCAGTAGCTGCTACTCTGTCGATTTACGACACGATGAAGCATATCAAGTCCGATATCCATACTATTTGTCTCGGCCAAGCGGTAGGTTTGGCTGCATTAATTTTGTCGGCGGGCACTAAAGGCAAACGAGCTAGCTTACCCCATTCAATGCTGGCGCTCAGCCAGCCTTATAGCGGTGTGCAGGGTCAGGCTACCGATATTCAGGTAAATGCCCAAGAAGTCGGCGCTAAGCGCAGGCTCATGTTAGATGTTTTTGCTAACAATACTGGCCAACCACCTGAAAAAATCGACAAAGATATGCAGCGGATTTTTTATCTATCTCCCACGGAAGCAGTGGAATATGGATTGATCGATCGAGTAATCACTAGCAGCAAATCGTAACTATACTAATTTAACCGGAGATTTCTTATGCCGATCGGCGTTCCTAGCGTTCCTTATAAGCTGCCCGGCAGCAACTACGAAAACTGGATTAATATCTACGAGCGGCTGTTCCGCGAGCGGATTATTTTCTTGTCAGAAGAAGTTGATGATGGTATCGCTAACCAAATTGTGGCCTATTTGCTGTATCTCGATTCCGAAGATAGCTCTAAGCCCATTTATATGTACATCAATTCTCCTGGTGGTTCGGTGACTGCTGGCTTGGCGATTTATGACACCATGCAGCTCATTAAATCCGAAGTTGTGACGATTTGTGTGGGTCTGGCAGCTTCGATGGGTTCTTTCTTGTTGATGGCTGGCAGTAAGGGTCGGCGTTTGGCGCTGCCCCATTCCCGAATCATGATTCACCAGCCGTCTGGGGGCACTCGCGGTCAGGCCAGCGATATCCAAATCGAGATGCGCGAAATTTTAAGGTTGCGCCATCAGCTTAACAGTATCTATGCTGAGCGCACTGAGCAGCCTTTAGAGAAAATTGAGCGCGATATGGATCGGGATTACTTTATGTCTCCTTATGAGGCCAAAGAATATCGCTTAATTGATCAGGTGATTGAAACTCGATTGTCGCCAGAATCGATCGCGCAAGCAATTAAGTAGAAAACGACTTGTACTTGTACAGTAGACATATTTGTTAAGCTAGGTCGTAAGCAATGCTGACGAACGATCTAGCATTTCAAGGCGCATCATAAAATCAGCAAGGAACAATTTAGGCAACTATTAAGCCGCGACATCTGGTAAATTTGCCAAAAACTCTCCAATCTCATAGGCCAAATTTTCGTGATATTCCTGCTCGATCGGCGTAGAACCCAAGTTGGGAACTTTGAGCTGTTCTCCATCATTCATTACGATGGTGATATGGTGATGCCCCTTACCCATCAGATCTGGCTCTCCATCTACCCACAGTTGCCACACATCATAGATCGATCGACGAATCACTGTCTTGTGTAGCAACGTCCTGGTTGTAAAACAAAACAAGCCTAGCTCTTTGTCAAAAGAATAAGTCAAAGAAAACGTAGTCAGCCATGACACCAAAAACAATAAACCACCACCTACTGCTACCAACAACAAACCGATCGTGCCTCCAGTTGCCGCCGGAAAATCGGCCAGTTCGTAGCGAAACAGATAGATCAAACCAGCACCAACCAGCAACAGTGTGGAGCTGACCAAAGCAGTCATTAATACCACCAAGCGATCGGTGGCACGAACTTCTAAATAATCTGGGGTATGTCGATAAATTTTCATAGCGGTCAATTCTTTGAAGTCAATACAGCACCGATGCTCTAGAGTGATTTGGTCTTACTATTGCCCAGGGCAACGCTACGCGAACGACATGGCTCAGCACTAGTCGCTTGCGCCAGAGACGATCGAGATAGCTCAACACAACTCTTTTCTGAATATTTCGGGTGCTTTCCGCCAAAATTTGATTTTTGGCTAGATAGATTTTTAACTTTGCGGCTCGGCAAACGACCCACCTTAATGGACAATAATTGATGTCCCAATGAATACACTCACCCATGCCACCCAAACCTCAAATCCTGATTCTCGGTCAACAGGGTCAAGTCGCTTGGGAGCTTCAGCGCACCTTGCCTTCACTTGGTCAGATCACCGTCTTGGGTAGTCAAGACTTAGACTTAGCTGATACCAATAAACTCCGTGACACGATCCAAACTCTGCGCCCCCAGATTGTGGTAAATGCTGCCGCTTACACCGCCGTAGATAAAGCCGAAAGCGACCAAGAAATCGCCAAGGCAATCAATCACACCGCCCCCCAAATTTTGGCCGAAGAAACCGCCAAGCTTGGCTCGCTGCTGGTGCATTACTCTACCGACTATGTATTTGACGGCGCCAAAACTGGTACTTATCTAGAAGATGATGCTACTAACCCTTTGGGAGTCTATGGTGCAACTAAACTGGGCGGCGAACAAGCCATTCAGGCCGTGGGTGGGGATCATTTAATTTTTCGTACTACTTGGGTTTATGGCACTAGAGGCAAGAATTTTTTGCTGACTATTTTACGACTAGCCGCCGAGAAACCAGAACTCAAAATAGTAGCCGATCAAATTGGTGCGCCTACCTGGAGCCGATCGATCGCTGAGTCCACTGCTCAAGTTATCTGTCAATGGCCACATCAGCCCAGTAGCGGTCTATATCATCTCAGCGCTGCTGGAGCAACTAGCTGGCATGGTTTTGCCAGTAAAATTGTGGATTTTTCTCGGCAGATAAATCCCGATCGAACTTTAATCGTCGATAAAATTTTGCCGATCCCGGCCACAGACTACCCCACTCCAGCCGCTCGTCCGGCCAATTCTCAGTTAGATAGCAGCAAACTATGGCAGACCTTTGGGGTACAAGTTAATAGCTGGGAAGGTGATTTAGAGCTGGCCATGAGGCCATAGATAGAGTGATTCACTAGACAGGAAGGAAATAGAGCCAAGCAATCGATCGAGATTCACGGTAGGATGGGGAAATATTTTTATGTTTCTTTCTAGCCATGTCTATCCAACGCCTGTGGTCGCAAGCGATCGCTTTAGTCTTAGTAATAGTAATCGGCCTCTCGGCATGTTCTGCCGAGACACCTGGCGGCTTAGTGGGCAACTATCAGAAAGATAGCCTCACGGTCATTTCTAGCCTGCGCACTGCCCTCGAAGGCGGCGAAGACAGCCCCGAAAAAGCCGCAGCTCAAGCGACTGCCCGCCAAAACATCAATGATTTCGCTTCCCGCTATCGCACCGATCCGGCTCTGACCAAGCGCAGCTCCTATACCACTATGCGTACTGCTTTGAACTCTTTGGCTGCCCACTACGCGGCATATCCTAATCGTCCAGTACCCGACAAACTAAAAGAAAATTTGGCACAAAAATTCAAACAAGTAGAAACTGCTCTGGAGCGAGGAGCGTAAAGTTTTCTAGCCCAAAAATCAGCGATTTTGCTGGCCGTCCCTACTGGGGCGGCTATTTTATATCCATAAAATGAAACAATTTGCTAAAATTACTCATCAAACAAATTAAAGTCCTTTACCGACCCAAGCTAATGCCTTTCTCTCATATCTCCCGTCTGCCGCAGCTCAAAATATTGATGACGGGAGCATTGGCAGGCGCAAATTTTCTGAACTTAGGATCCGTGGCCACCGCTCAATCATTAGCTCCAGTTCAACCCGTTACCTCTAGCGCCGATTACTGTTTTACTACACCAGCCCAAATCACCGAAAAAAATCGCCTGCGAGCGGCGGCCTTAAACCCCGACCCTGCGGCCAAACAGCGCTATCGTCAATATATTTATCAAAGTGGTCAAGCCATGCTGAACTGTCGGCAAAAAAGCTGGCTCAAAACCCAGGCCATTTGGATTCGGATGTATCCCTGTGATTCTAAGCCCGGAGCTGTGGATGAACTGCTCGATCGAATGGTGGAAAAGGGGTATAACCAAGTTTACTTAGCTACTTTCTATGCTGGTAGAGTGCTACTACCCCAGACTAGCAATCCTACCACCTGGCCATCAGTGCTAGATAATACCAGTGTCCGCAACACCGACCTCTTGGCCGAAGTAATTCGCAAAGGCCGAGAGCGGGGCGTTAAAGTATATGCCTGGATGTATACCCTCAACTTCGGCTCTAATTACGGCTTGTATCCCAACCACGAATCGGCCTTCAATATCAATGGCCGCAACGAAAAAAGCTGGTTTGTGGGCAGGGAAGGCGACCAATCCCCTAATGCTGGAGGACCAAACTCAATTTTGTTTGTTAATCCTTATAGTGAGCAGGCTAAAAACGACTTTAACCTCATGTTGACTGAAGTACTCAAGCGTCGCCCCGATGGCGTGTTGTTTGACTATATTCGCTATCCTCGGGGTCAGGGTGCCCAGTCGGTGGCAGCTATGGTGAAAGATCTATGGATTTATAGCCCGGATGCTCGGAAAGGCTTTGAGGCTATGGCTCAAAATAATAAAGCCAGCGAATTGATCAAAACCTATTTAACTAATGGTGACGTGCAGGCCGATGAAGTGACGGCGATCGATGCCAGTTTTCCAGATGAGCAAGAACCCCGTTGGACAGGTCGATCGGCACGCCCGACTGAACTTAAAATGACCGCCCAAAAAAGAGCTGAACTTTACAATCGGGAGCTGTGGCAACTGGCCGTCGGCTATGCAGGCGAAGGTGTCGCGCAGTTTTTAAGTAATGCCACAGCTCTAGCTCAACGCTACGGTGTCCCGGCTGGAGCTGTATTTTTTCCAGAGGGCAACAATGCTGTAGGTAAGGGGTATGATTCTCGGCTTCAGCGCTGGAACCGCTTTCCTCGCAACATAGAGTGGCACCCCATGGCTTATGCCATCTGTGGCCAGAGCAAATGCATTGAAGACCAGGTAACTAAAATGCTGACGGCAGCAGGAATTACTGGGACACCAGTAATTCCTGCTCTTGCCGGTGCTTGGGGTCGCACCTTCGAAAATCGCCCGTCTTTAGAAGTGCAGATGGATGGTATTCACCGTTCTTCGCCAGGATTAAATGCGATTAGTCACTTTTCTTATTCCTGGCAAGAACCAGCCTCGGATAACATCCGCAGCTCCTGTCGCCTCTTACGTTAGAACTTTATCTTCTAATGCTTTAGGCGCTTTGCCATCGACTAGGCAACTGACGGTCATGTCACCCATGACGTTGATAGCGGTGCGGACTCGATCGAGGAACCAATCTACGGTGAGCAAAATAGCAATATATTCGGTGGGCAAGCCTACTGAGTTAAATACTAGGCTCATGGTCACTAACCCAGCTTCGGGAATCCCGGCGGCTCCTACCGAGGCAAAAATTGAGGTGAGCATCACCAAAAACTGTTGGGAAAGGTTTAAATTTAGGTGCAAAGCTTGGGCAATAAACAGGGCTGACATGGCTTCGTATAAGGCCGTACCGTCATTGTTGAAGTTACTGCCGACCAATGCTCCTAAAGAAGCAGAAGATTTGCGCAAACCAACTTTTTCGATCAGGGTTTCGTAGGTAATCGGCATGGTAGCCGTAGAAGAAGCGGTAGAAAAAGCGGCAACTAGTGGGTCGGCACCGTTGGTCAAAAGATGTTTTGGTGTTACCCAAGAGCCAAATTGGATGCGTATGAGGTAATAGCAACCCTGGAGAGCCAAGGCCAATATTACTGCAACCACAAACACCAACAAAGACTGAAAAGGTGCAAAACCCTGAATGGCGATCGTTCTAGCTACAATTCCAAATACGGCTAGGGGTACTAGCATAATGACCCAATGGAGCATCTGGATTACGGTAGTAAATAAAACAGTGATGATTTGTTCGATCGGCTGATAGTCTGCTTTGTTCTCGGCAATTTGTCTTTGCTTTAACATGCGCAATGCTACGCCCATGGCTAAGCCCAACAGCACTAAGGAAATAACGCTGGTCTTGTCAGCAAAGGGTTTGATAATCGAGTCGGGCACCACGCTATCTAGTAGCTGTAAGGGATCGAAGCCTTTGGATTTGGCGGCAATTTCGGCAGATTTTTCGGCGCTGGGTTTGCCCAGGCTGCTCCAGTTACCGGGCTGCACGGTGTTGGCGACAAATAGGCCGATGCCGATCGCTACCAGAGTGTTACTGGTTAGCAGAAAGCCTAGCTTTTTGGCGGCTCCACTGGGTAAGTCGGCGGTCAGGAGGGTGTTGACGATCGATAAAAAAATCAACGGGGTGGCCAACATGCTCAGTGCCCGCAAAACTAAGACTGCGGGCATTGCCAGGTTTTGAAGGTTTTCTTTGGGCAGAATAGGAGTCCCTGCTCCCAGTGAAATACCTGTAATTACTGCCAGTATTAAGGCAATGATAATTTGAGTATAGAGGGGTAATTTTAGCAGTTTAGACATATGCCGGGTTTTACGGAAACAATAAGTATTCTATGGGCGATGGTCTTCTATTCTATGCGCCTAACAAAGATGAATAGCCTGAGTTGGGTGATTATGTGGCTATCTACAATTTGTTCATACTCCTGCCACCCAAAACCTAGTAGCTATCTTCGTCAGTCATCGATTTAGTAGTTAACAAATGATTAGCCTGACTCAGCCGCTCAGCGATCGCCTCCCGCCAAGTCAAACTCACCTCCGGGTCAGCCAAAATATCCTGCGCCAACTCCCGATAAATCGCACTGTTAGTCACATCAGTTTGTTCCAACAACTTCAAATTGTCGTAGGCGGCCTGGGGCGAATTATCCATCTTAATAACCTCGATTATAATTAAACAAGCTACTCACAAACTGCCAGTAGCACCAAGAACTTCTAAGGCAGATCAGTACTGCCCATCAAATACAAATCGCATTCCCGAGCAGCCCCCCGACCTTCATTAAAAGCCCAGACCACCAAGCTTTGCCCGCGCCGACAATCGCCCGCTGCGAATACGCCAGGAATACTAGTATTATACTTTTCATAGTCAGCTTTGACATTGCTGCGACCATCGCGTTCCACACCCAAAGAATCTAAAAGTGCTTGCTCTGGCCCTAAAAAGCCCATCGCCAGCAAGATTAACTGAGCCGGTAATACCCGAGCCGTGCCGGTCACATGTTGCAGGCCAAACTGTCCCTGCTCATTTTTTTCCCACTTCACATCCACAATATGGATCGCCGTCACATTACCCTGATCATCACCTTCAAACTTGGTAGCAGTAGTTAGGTAAGCCCGAGGATCAGCCCCAAACTTCGCTGCTGCTTCTTCTTGACCATAATCCATCTTATAGACCTTCGGCCATTCTGGCCAAGGATTATTAGCGGCTCGGGTCAGAGGTGGACTGGGCATGATTTCTAGCTGTGTCACGCTAGTGCAACCATGCCGAATCGAAGTACCAACACAGTCGGTGCCAGTATCACCACCACCAATAATCACTACATTTTTACCGACTGCCGAAATATATTCAGGGCTATGCTGTGGATCCAAAACATTCTTGGTATTTGCAGTCAAAAAATCCATCGCAAAATGAATACCCTGCAACTCCCAACCCTCGATCGGCAGATCCCGAGGCTTAGTAGCACCAGTACACAACACCACCGCATCAAAATCTTTCAACAAATCAGCCGTAGCCAAATCTCTACCAACTTCTACATTGCACTTAAAAGCCACGCCTTCAGCTTCTAGAATTTGCAACCGCCGCAGCACCACATCTTCTTTTTCTAACTTCATGTTAGGAATGCCATACATCAGCAGCCCACCAGGTCGATCGGCTCTTTCTAACACCGTCACCCAATGGCCAGCCTTATTG
>JAYUSV010000502.1:0-3420 GCA_043755495.1 Synechococcales cyanobacterium | reverse complement strand
CTTTCTACAGAGGAAATTTACCAGCCTTGATTTCGTGTTGGTGCTGCTAGCCCTGAACGGTCGGTCTGATTTTTATTTTCAGAAAGTCACACGCACCCGGTTTTCAGTGCGTTCTAAACTCGGGATAGATTTTTTTGCTAAGACCAGTAGCCTTTCGATAAAATCTCGATGAGAAAGTTCAGGGCTTTCATTTTCACAGTCTACTTGCTGCCAGATAATGGTAGGAAATGAGGTTTGTTGCTTCACCCATTGCGCCATCAGAGCCGATTTACCAATACCATCAGCACCCCAGATATTCAGCAATGGAATCGAGGAGCTAGTCAGCCAATGGTCTATTTTTTTTAACTCAGATGCCCGTCCATAAAAAATATTATCTTTTGGCATATCAAAAAGCAGCTCAGCTTTTAAGGAGCGATTATCAAGCATTGTAGCCGTTGCTTGATCAATATCGCCAACAGTGGCTACCATATTTGGATCTAGAGATAATGCTTGACATAGGGCATCAAAACTATCTGGTCTAATTGGTTTACCTCTTTGAAATCGCCCAAGAGTACTTTCACTAACTGCAATGAAGGCATTTTCCTGGCTTTGTTGCTCCCAGTCTAAATTTGGCGATAAGATTTTGCCAGCAGCGATCGCCCACTGCTCATCTTTGTACTTCCAGCATTTTTGCTTGCGCTGTTTGTTAATCAGCTCTTTGCCTTCTTTACTAGCTTCGCGCGATGCCATAGATTTTTAACCTGAGAAACTTTAATTTACTGAGCGGTAGATTTAATGAATTTTATCGTACTTCGCTAAATTTAATGACTGCCAAGATAGTATCCACCAGTATAAGCTAAACCTTGATTTTTCTACAAAATTTTATGCCTCAATATTTTAAAGTGAGCGTTTTATCAGGGCGTTGAGCATCGATTGTCTCAGCCAAGACCTTTTGCTGCTCAGAAGCTAGCTCTAGTGCTGCTGTCGCCCGATCAAACTGAGACTGCACCGAATCGATCGCTAAAGAATCTCGCTGTTGTGGTGGGAGATGCTTGTGGTTGAACCGGAGATTTTGTCGCACCCCATAACCACTGCCATACTTCATAAAAAGCATTGCTGGCAGTATGACCAACAAACCAATCCAAAAAATCTTTCATTACTTGGCTCCCGGCTTAGCAGCAATTGGTAAGGAGCTATTTTGTAACTGAAAAGAGCGATTAACTCCTTGGCTCACCACCTTGACCATGATGGCTTCCATATCTCGATCGCCTTTGTCATTAAAGCGTAAGCTTTGCCCAGATCCCACCAAGCCAAAACTCGGCGATCGCATTTGTTTGGCCAAACAGTTGTGTGCAGCACCAATTTCTGCCTCCCGCACACAGGTTTTACCTCCGGCATTAATCGCAAGCATGGCATCATAAGCCATCGCCGATCGCCAGTTTACTTTACCACCCCAGAGCTTTTCCATTTGGCTAGCAAATCTCTGTGCCTCGGGTATATCGGGATGCCACAGAGCAGGCAACACCATCCCTACCGATTCTTTGCCACCTAATTCTAAAGTGACAGTGGTATTCATACTCTGGGAGCCAAATAAAGTTAAACGCTGGCGGTTAGCCCGAATTAAATCGGTGGCTTGGGGCAGTCGTTCGATATGAGGCGCAATCAAAATGCTATCGGCACCACTTTTAATAATGGCTTCCATTGCGGTGCTAGCACTAAAATCACTTTGACCTAATTTACAATTTGTGGGGATAACAGCTCCTCCCAAAGCCAAAAGTTCTGATCGATAGCTGTTGCTAAAAGCTGCATTATCTGGAGAAGTAGCATCTACACAAATTGCTGTTTTGCTCTTCTTGGCAATCTTGAAGCCATATTCTGCCAGCTTGTGTGCAGTCACTTCTGCTGGAGGCACTGTCCGAAAAATATAGTCACCAAAACCACTGAGCTGAGGAGTCGCAGAAGTGGGCGAAACCATCACCATGCCAGCCTGCTGATAGACCTTTGCTGCCGCTAGTGAAGGGCTGGAAGCATTGCTACCCACTACTGCCAAAATATTTGGCTTGGTAATTACTAGTTGAGCGATCAAGACAGCTTGTTCAGCTTTATTAGCATCGTCAGCGATATACATCTTGAGCTTTTTACCGCCTATGCCACCATTTTGATTAATTTCAATTTGTCCCATGGCCACCCCGCGCAAAATTTCATTGGCTACGTTGGGGTTAGTGCTCATGGGCACTACTGCTACAATGCCGATCGATTCTTGTTGAGCGATCAGGGCATTTTGACGATAAATGGAGCTTTCTGGATCGTTAGAATTAGATTGCAGTGATTGGCCAAATTTCTCAGCGGCACGAGTCCAGTCTTTGTTTACAAAAGCAGTAATAGCCTCATTTTTGACCGGAGACAACCCCGCATTAGAGAGACTGCGTTCACCACTCACCAATACCTCATTGCTACCGGTTGGTCTATTCATCACAAGGTGCCAACCACCGAACAAACCCAGCCCAACAAATACAAATAATACTGGTGGTAACTTTGACACTGTTCTTCTCCAAGACTTTGAGGATATTTGTTAGGGCAGCAACTTTGTGAAGTTGATTGCTGCTTATTTAGTTCACTGGGTACAAAGATCAAATTTGTGCAAAATTTGCAGAAAGACTAAAATTGGAAACTATCTTTGGGTGATAATCGAATGACTGCTGTTCTGGACTGGTGGCTAAGCTTGGTTACTCATAGCTCTCATCTGGGGCGATTGGGTATTTTTGCTGTGACCTGGGTTTTGCTGTGGCTACCGGTGGCTGTGCCGATCGCCACCAAACTGCGATGGCGACCTTTTGCTCCTTTGGCTGCCGCCCAAAAGCTGCCGCTCTTAGCCCCACTGTATTTGGTGGCTCCGATCGGTCTTTGGGGATTTTTGACTGCCGACCATCAACATTGGTCAGACTATGGACTCACCTGGTTGCCAGATATCTCTTTGCTTTGGGGCTGGGGTTTAGCAGTGATTAGCTTGGTGGTGGTTTTTGGCTGGGAGATTTGGCGGGGCTGGATTGTTTGGCATTCTGAAAATATTGGGAAATTATTGGTCAATGCTCTGCCAGTTTTACTGCTAGCAATATGGATTGGGATAAGTGAAGAAGTGATTTTTCGGGGGTTTCTGCAAATTGAGCTAGCGGCTGAATATGGCTTTTGGCTGGGAGGCATTTTTGCTAGTCTGATTTTTGCACTGTTGCATTTACTGTGGGAGCGTCAACAGACTTGGCCACAGGTAACCGGTTTATGGCTAATGGGGATGGTGTTGACTTTGGCAATTACTCAGCAAAATTTATGGCTGGCGATCGGTCTTCATGCTGGCTGGGTGTGGGGTCTAACTTGTCTAGATGCCGCCGCAATGATCACCTATCAAGCCTCTGCACCTCCATGGTTTGTCGGCAAATATCAGCA
>JAYUSV010000501.1:0-33274 GCA_043755495.1 Synechococcales cyanobacterium | reverse complement strand
TTTACCGTACCTGTCCTCTATCAGAGCGTTTGAATGCTTTGATGGAACTTGGTTTAGGTACCCTTTTAATCTACAACCAGAATCTAAGTATCACGGGGGGCAAGCCGAATAGTAGGGGTGAGGCTTCCCGAAATTTTAGCTACGGCTGACGTTGGGTTCGGCTCCGCTCACCCACCTAACTAGTCTCCGAAGTCTGAGCGGAGTCGAAGACTGATCGAGCGTAGTCAGTGAGTCAACTAAAACTTACTTCAAGTAACCAACCCATTGTTCTAAAGCATTTGGTGAGCCATACCAGGGATCTTTCGATCGAGGAGAATGTTTGACTCCTTCGATGACTAAGTTTCTGGCTCCGGTAAGGTGGGCGGCTTTGATCGGGGTGATGCCATCGCCCCAGGTCTGGCCGTTGCCGCAGGTAATTTGGTAACTTTGGTAGGCCAAGCCCCAGCGCGACTCGCCATACAACGATTTACCGGCAACACAGGTGTAATCGACTTCGGGGTAGAATGCGCCGGGATAATTGCCATTCACAAAGTTGAGGTTTTTCTTTGTCCAGCGTTCGCCGCTAAATTGGGGAGTACCCAGGGAAATTAAGGTAGCGATCGAACCCCTGTTATTCCACAAGCCATCAGCTTCGGTGGCATCTTTGTGGATATCGTAGGGCTTGGCTCCGATGAAAATGCGCGAGATCCAGCCGCCTGCGGAGTGGCCGATCAGGTTGATTTGGGAAACTTGGTTGTCGGCTAGAGATTTTGTAACGGTTTGTTGCAAGAGTCGCAAAATTGGAGTCATCGATCGACCGCCAATGGTGGGCACCCAATCCCAGAATTTGATGGGCACAACGGTTGTGGGGTATCCTCGATCGATCAACACTTGGGCGAGGGGCAAATAAACTGAAGCACTTTCGAGATATCCGGGTAAAATGACGGTTGGCAGCATGAAGATAGTAGATTGAGCTTCTGAAACTGGTGAATTTCTCTATCTTCAGTGATTTTTGCAACTAGCGTTGCCAAATTGGAAACCGGTTCAGTCTAACTGTCCCAACTTTGGTAGTATCGAACCTGTTATGGCTCAGAAACGCACTAATTACTCGAAATTCACTGGATCGAACGGCACCATTCAGATTTTAATGCTTTGGGCTTCGCTCGCGCTGCATTTGTTAATCAGCAGTAATTTGGGTTTGTTTGGTCGTTTGGATCCAATTAAGGTGAAGCCTGCTGGCGGCACGGTACGGGTCGTCGATCTTACTCCGGCAGAGCAGACTAGAGTGCCTGAGGCTGCTAAATCTAAGCCGCTGCCGATCGCGCAGACTCCTGTGAACCCTGAAATAGCTACCCGTATTCCAGGTAGTCCATCACCACCAAGAAATCCTGGTGCTTCCAATTTTGTGCCCCCACGCAATCAACCTCAATTACCTCCACCTTCTAGTCAGGTTCCACCACCAACCATTCGTCAACCAAGTCCGCCTTTACCTATTCCTTCAACAAGTAAAACATCTGGAAAATCAGATATTCCGATTGTGCCCAAGCCACCACGGTCATCGCAGCAGGATAATGAAGGTACTACTACTGGCTCAAATCAAAATAACTCAACTATACAAGGGAAACCACGCAAAAAAGGCACACAAAATAGTCAAACAGATAGTTCTTCCGAAGAAATTTTTTCTACTAACCCTGTTGGTTCTCCATCAAAAAAACCTGGTAAAAAGAATCCTAACCTTGATCCGCCAGAACTTCCAGTAGATCCTTTATTTAAATTGCAGCAACAATTAAATCAAGATATTCAAAATTTGAAGAACTCTGTGGGTGGAAGTAGTAACACTATTGAGAAAGAAATTTCTCCAACACTAAATCTAGCTTATTCGTCAATTACTGCGGTAAGATCAATTAAAAAATGCAAGCTCGATCAAAGTGGTTATGTTCTTTTTGCAATAATGCGAACAAAAGATGGTCAACTAATTCCTGGAAAACCACAAATTAGTTCTTTTCTTGAAGAAGAGGGCAAAATACTTTATAGCAACGTTATAGATAAAGCTTTTAAAACAATTGAGGCTAGTCCTGTTGATTCTGAAAAAAATATTATTTACAAATTCAACTTTGAATTTAGTCCTAATACTTGTGGGAAGTAAACCACTTACAAAACTTCTTGAACTAAATATGAAAGGAGATGTTCTAATGAGTGACGAAGTTGTTCAAAATGCTCTTTACGAAAAGTATCTGCACTAATTACTACAGCCAGAAGTCAGGTGAGGACAGCCGTGAATCATGCCATGGTGCTGACCTGCTGGCAGATTGGTCGGTTCATTGTGGAAGATGAACGGGCTGTCAAAAATCAGGCAGAGTATGGTGCATCATTGCTCAAAGGACTTTCTGAGCGGTTGACTTCAGAATTTAGTAAGGGCTTTGATGCCCGTAACCTGCGTAGTATGCGTCAATTTTACCTGCTATTTCCAAATTGGAACGCACTGCGTTCCAATTTGAACTGGACACATTATCGGTTGTTAGTGAGAGTAGAAAACGAGGTAGTGCGGAATTGGTATATGGCTGAAGCTGATGCCGAAGGCTGGTCTACGAGAGCATTGGAACGACAGATTAATTCCTTCTATTATGAGCGTTTGTTGTCCAGTCAAGACAAAAAGCCGGTTGTTGCAGAAGCCGCTGAACTATCTCCCAGAGATGTTTTAAAAGATCCTTGTATACTAGGATTTTTGGAATTAAGAGAGCACAGCAGTTTTACAAGTAATTCACTCCGGTGAATTTAATGACTGAAGATACGGTGACTCAAATAACTCTACGAATAAACCCGAGTTTCTTATTTGCTCAATTACTTCTTCGGAAATTTTGGCAACTCCAATATACATGTAGTAGTCATAACCAAAATGAACAAACATTTTGGAAGATGACTCCAACACCCCCCAGATCTGACTTCTTAGGCAAAGCTTACAAAAATTTTCTAATTCAACACTCTCAAGGGTATCACCATTCTGAATAGATTCAACAATTGAAATCATTGTCTCTGGATATAAATCTTGATGTTTTTGGTCATGTTTTACTAAAGAATATCGTTCCTTTTCCAAGTGAAAAACATTTAATGAGCTTAAATTCATGACATTCATAAAGCTCTGAATTGCATCTATATAGAGAGCTTCAGTGCCAAGATACTCATCAGTCGATAATTCAGCTCCTTCAAATGTTTTGCCAATATCTGAAAAGCTAATCCATTCATCTTTTTGGTAGGCTCCTTTTGAATTACGTAGAGCTGGATTATATTTGGTGACTCTATAACTGAACATAAATACTAATCTCCAACTTTGTTTAAATTTGCATCAAAAGTTCCAAGCCTGGTGTTTTTGCTACCAAGATTTGCTACAGAATCAGCCATTTTCCAAACCCCGCCGTTATGACCATCTATATCCGCTGAAATATATAAGTTTTTTTTCTTGTGCTTAAAAACCAACTGCT
Source organism: Synechococcales cyanobacterium (assembly GCA_043755495.1). Taxonomy (GTDB): domain Bacteria; phylum Cyanobacteriota; class Cyanobacteriia; order Cyanobacteriales; family Chamaesiphonaceae; genus JAAFHZ01. Next base: position 29,816 of record JAYUSV010000501.1, on the reverse strand, counting down.
TACTTGAAAATTGGCCTTTGACTTCTTCGTACCCCAAAATGGTCGCAGCATCTCTGGCCTCCTTATTTGTCAATCCAAACAAAGCTAATAAATTATTTGAAGTTAGATTGTTAGAGACAGATTTAGATTCCTTGCTGGCTGTGGAAGCAGGGCGAGATAAATTCAGTAAAGCAGCCAATAAAAAAATCAGGGTAAGTACGGCTTTAACTATTTTATGCATAGTTTTATATGGTTTGCTATTTTACTCTCTCACTTTATATGAGGGTGGAAACTTAAAATGTGTTCTAGTTTACATAAACTTGCTATGCTGATTTCAGGTTGAATCCTTACTGGGCAAGGGTTTGATACCGAAAAAGCCAAGCTGTCAGATCTATTTGACTCAAACTAGCTTACAGCAATAATCCCACGATTTTCTAGCCTGGTTTTACATAGTAGGTTCGGTAGAACCGATTGTTATTGCATACTCCCTTCCTGCTAAAAGAATATGGATCATTTTTAGCTCTGAGTAAGCTTTTTCTCTGCCTATTTCATCTATATTCTTATGCTGGGACAGGAGTAGGATTAGGAATCATTGTCAAAGATTAATTTTGTGACCAAGCAAGCACAACCTTAAACTTTTTCGATAAAAGTCGAAAACCGGTGCTCTTGTTGCCTAAATTCAAAAATACAGTCAAGATTTAGTGAAACAAAATTAATCCTGTGGCTTATTAATCGGTTGTACATGGGTAACAGCCAATCATAAGCTGTCCCCAATACTTTTACCTTAACCCAAGGAGCATCTGGAAAGTCTTCGATTCCCAAGTAAAAAATATCTCTAAGGTTAAATGAATCATAGCTCGACCTCAACCAATTATCTATTTCTTGCTGGTTAGAACCAATAGGGATAAAAACAGTTGGCTCATTGTCAAGATCACGCATTCGGAGACGAGCAGTTGAGAGAGCACTAACGTCAACTGATTCCTCTGCTGGCATTAAAAACTCAATATTTTGAAAGGAATTTAAGAAGTCTTTCAATTTATGTAAATCCATCTTTTTTTTGAATTCTTCTGACATCGTTAATTACCTTTGTAAAAATAGTGATGTTCGCCTTTAGTCTGGGTGTAATCTGTTTTCTTGAAGTATTCGATTGCAGCAGTATCTGGTGTTTTTGATTGAAGAATAGTCGAAGCATCTGCTCCGGCTGTGCCAATATGAAAGTGCTTACACGGTTTAGTCCACCCCTTCGGACAAGGTGCATTTGGATCGTTTACATGTTCTGCAATAACAAAATATTGGGTTCCTACCTTATAAACATAATAATTCCCCCAAGATGCCTGCCTAGTTTTTTCCAATACATAATTGCTAGATCCAGCCTTAGAAGTATCATTACCATTCGCCCATTGGCTAATAAAGGACTGAGAGATGGGAACCAGACCTCTATCCTTGACTGAATTTAGAGCTTCTATCCGGGTAGCAAACTCTTTATTATCTGTTTGAAAAAGTGATATCTTTAGAGGGGCAGCAGCTACATTTGACTGTGGCAAAAAAGATAGATTCTGGAGTGCGCTAGCTGTACTACCTCCTAACTTGGTTACTGTACCTCCCAATACTAGTGCCGATGCTAGAAACATCTGGATAAGTGATTTATTAGAAAGTAACATGAAGGTTTAAGTGTTGATATAACTACTTTACTATGTTACATATTAGACCGTTACCTTGCTAAAAAACATAGTAATTTGATTGTGCTAGCTGACAACTAAATTATTCTCAAGAGATTTTCTGAGTGGTTAACTGTAGACTTTGGTGCTCGCAGCCCGTATCGGTTTCAAATTGGTACGCAGTGCGTACCAATTTGAAACCGGACATATTTAAACTTATGGATTTTCCCCCATCTCGATCGAACACCAAAGCCTATGGATGGAAGCGTTTCGCCTTTTGCTTCTTTCTAGTCGGTCGAGTGTGGCTGCGCTTCATTCAAGGCCGCACCTATTGGCACAAAGTCCCTGAACATCTGTTTAAGACCGGCCCAAGCTCTCTGTTGCCGATTTTGTTGGTCAACGGCATGGGTGGTGTGATTTTTACGGTGCAAACTGCTCGTCAGCTTGCCAAATTTGGTGCCGTCAACTCGGTGGGCGGAGCCTTTGGGGCCTCTTTTTGTCGAGAGCTGTCGCCGATTATTACTGCGACCATTTTTGCTGGCCAGGTTGGCTCGGCCTTTGCGGCGGAAATTGGGGCGATGCGCGTTACCGAACAAATTGACGCTCTGTATACCTTGAAGACCGACCCGATCGATTACTTAGTGCTGCCTCGAATGATTGCTTGCTGTTTGATGATGCCGGTGTTGATGGGCTTTGCAATAATCTGTGGCATCTTGGGTGGAGCCTTTAGCGCGCGGCAGTTTTACCAAATGCCGCCGATGGTGTTTGTAGAATCCATCCGCAGCTTTTTAGAGCCTTCTGACCTGATCAGCATTTTATCGAAAGGACTGATTTTTGGTATTTTGGTGGGAATTATTGGCTGTGGTTGGGGTTTGACTACCAATGGTGGCGTGAAACAAGTGGGTGAATCGGCTACGGCGGCTACGGTGGTGTGCGCGATCGCCATTTTTGCCGCAGATTTAGTAGTATCCCTGTTAGTATTTGATTCTCTGCCGATTTAGTGAAAATTTCTTTGTGTTTCTCAAACAGCTCCAGCTTCGCAACTTTCGCAACTATCACGACCAGCTCATCGACTTTACTGCTCCGAAGACGATTATTTTAGGTGAGAATGCCCAGGGTAAATCTAACTTATTGGAAGCGATCGAGCTCTTAGCCACCCTCAAAAGTCACCGAGTGAGCAAAGATCATGATTTTGTGACCAAGGGTTGCCCAGAGGCCAAGATAGTTGGCAAGGTCGATCGACTGCATGGTGAAATCGATCTATCTCTGACCCTACGTAGCCCTGGCCGCCGCACTGCTAGCTTGAACTCTGAAAACCTGAAGCGCCAAGCAGACTTTTTAGGTTATTTGAACGCCGTAGAATTTTCCTGTCTAGATTTAGAGCTAGTGAGGGGCGCACCCGAGCGGCGCAGGCTGTGGCTGGATGGCATGTTGGTACAGGTGGAGCCACTGTATGGGCATATTTTACAGAGCTACCAGCAGATTTTGAAGCAGCGCAATGCTTTATTAAAGAAGGGCTTAGATGGCAATTTACCCACTGAGGAATTGGATCTGTGGGATCAGCAGTTGGTGAACGCTGGTATCAAGGTGATTAGAAGGCGATCGAGGATTTTGGAACGGTTGGTGCCGATCGCCCAATCTTGGCATCAGCAAATTAGCCAAGGCCATGAAAGTTTGGTGATTACTTATTGTCCAAGCGTGGCAGTGGGGGATGGTGCCGTGGAATCGATCGAGCAAACTTTCCAAGAACGCCTTGCCCAGCGACAGTTAGCAGAAAAGAGCTTGGGCACTACTTTAATTGGTCCCCATCGAGATGACTTGGCGTTATTAATTGATAGTGTTTTAGCGAAATCCTATGGTTCTCAGGGGCAGCAGCGGACTTTGGTGTTGGCTTTAAAGTTAGCGGAACTAGAATTGATCGAACAAATTGTGGGGGATACGCCGCTGCTGTTGTTAGATGATGTGTTGGCTGAGTTAGATTTACAGCGTCAGAACCAGTTGCTGTCGGTGATTATGGATCGCTTTCAGACGATCGTGACTACTACCCATTTGGGGTCTTTTGATGCTAAGTGGCTAAATGCAGCTCAGATTTTGCAGGTGCAAAATGGTGTGATCAAAATTTGAGTCAACCTGAGCGCATATATCTAATAATAAACCGCCCTACTTAAACAGTTTGCCATCTACACAATATTATGGTATTTTTTCTAGGTAAATGAGTGCAAATGCTATGTACAAGGCTAAGAATTTCTTATTCAGGACATTACTGCTGTTTTCGATCGCTGTCTCATTGGCGGTGGGGTGCCAGTTTCAGCTCTCAGCTACTTCCTCCGATTCATACGAATGGAGTAAAACCGCTAAATGGAAGATTTTGAGTACTCATTTCCATGAAGGATTAATCAGGATTGGTTTTGCAGATCCAGTTGGCAATAGTATTCCTCCTGGTCCGGGAGGAGATGTTGTGCGCCCAATGGTGCTAGTTGGATATATGGATAAAACTGGAAAACAAGTAATTCCTCCCCGCTTTTTTCATGCTCGTGATTTCTCCGAAGGACTAGCTGCTGTCAGAGTAGATCCTAAAAGAGCCTATCACAATGTTGGTTGGGATAAAAAAGTGTGGGAGTTTGGCTATATAGATCGATCTGGAAATATCAAAATCAAGCCCCAGTTTGCCTCTGCGGATGATTTCAGCGATGGACTGGCACAAGTTTATATCAAAGGCCAAGGTTCAGGATATATTGATCATCAGGGCAAGATGGTTATCAAACCCACTAATCGTTTTACAAGCTTGTATGCTTTTCATGAAGGCAGAGCAATTGTATATCCAGAAAAACTAGTTGCTAAATGTTATTTTATTGACAAACAAGGTCGATTAATTAGACCTCAAGATAAAAATTTAATTTGTAATGAAAATTTGGATGCTAATCCTAGGTTTTCTGAGGGGTTATTGGTGGTAGTTAAAAATGGCAAGTATGGGTATATCGATCAAAATGGGAGGTTAGTAATTAGCACGAAATTTGAAGGTGCACAAAACTTTTCAGAAGGATTAGCTAATGTTTTAGTTCGAGAGAATAATCGGCTTGTCACTAAATATATTAATAGGCAAGGGCAATATGTTTGGAATCTTCCTGCTAATATCAGTAATGGTTTCAACTTCAAAGAGAAACTAGCTTTAGTTCAACATAATCAAACCAAAAAATATGGATTTTTAAATAAAAAAGGAGAGATTGCAATTCCATTGATGTTTACGAATGGAGAATTACTATCCGAAGGTTTTTCAGAAGGTGTGGCTAGGGTACTTAACAATGGAAAATATTATTTCATCAACACTAAAGGTGAAGAACTATTCCCGTATGATAAAATCAGTAAATTAGGCAAACTTAGCACCTTCAACTCATTCAAAGAGAATCTGGCTTTAGTTGAAATTGCACCTCCAAACTCTACTTCTGTGGAAGAATGGAATAGGTTTTTCTTGGATAAATTTGGCAATGCTATTGTCAGACAGCAGAAATAGAATCAAAGGTTTATTGTATCATTTACTTAGGAGTCATATAATGTCATTAAGAATCAATATTACAAATACTCAAAAAGAATTGCAAGAAATTGAAGCGAGATTGCTAAACAAATATGGCAATCCAGCAAGTTCTGTCAATGGACAATTAATTAACAATGCTATTCAAAAATCAGTAGAATCTTGGCAAAATAGGTTGACATCTCAAAGAGAACTTGTTATCAATGTAAAGTTGGCTCCAGATCCTGCTGCTGATGCGTTAATGGATACAGATTCTACTGAGTATTCATATAATTACTCAACTGTTGCTAATGCACTTAAAAATCAGAAAATCTCTGCCAATGACAGAGTAAGCTTAGACAGTTTAGAGAAAACATTTAATAGTTTAAGATTGAAAAGTCCTGATGGTAAAATCGCAATCAACTCAGCACTTGCCAAAGCATTAAACTTGCCAATTGCAAATACTAATAGCATTGATGCCACAATTCGTATTGGAAATAGTATTCCATGGTATTTGAATACCGATAATGCAGATGGTAATCCAATTACTCAATCGACTAAAGACTTCACAGGTACATTAACTCATGAAATAGGTCATGCTCTGGGTTTTGAATCAAATGTAGAAAGTCCGACTTCTTCACCCACACTTTTAGACCTATTTAGATATAGCCAGCAATCCAGGCTCAATTCTAGTTTTGATCCATCAGTGAACAGCGCAAGAACATATTATTTGTCTCTGGACAGAGGTACAACACCAGAAGCGACATTGTCCCGAGGTACGATTAACGGAAAAGGATATCAAGCATCCCACTTTACTAACTTCCCAAATGGAATTCAGACAGGTGGTATAGATAAAAAGAGAAACATTGCTTCTCAGTTTATCCAAGGTATTATGGCTCCCGAAATTTTGCCTCGGACTGATGCTCGAGTTAATTTTGATGGCATTCCGAATAGAAATCCTGTAGTTGGTAAGGTGGTGCCGGGTGTCACCGATCGCATTACCAAAAAAGATTTAATTGTGATGGATGTATTAGGGTGGGATTTAAAAGATCCAGCCAATAATATTTCTGATGCTGCCAAGAAAAATAAAAAGCCTCCGGCTGCTGGGGTTAAAGAAGACAAGCTGCTCGCAAAAAACTATTTAGCAAGTGCTGGTGACGATAGCATTGTTCTGGATGTGGTTAACAGTACTACCGTCTATGGTGATGCTGGATACGACGTAATTCAGGGAAGTAGCCTCAAAGACATCTTTTATGGTGGTACCGAGGATGACCAGATTTTTGGTAACGAAGGAAGCGATATTCTGCTGGGTGAAGCAGGTGATGATCAGATTTTTGGTGGTTTGGGTAATGACAGCTTGTACGGAGGAATTGGTGATGATCTAGTGCAGGGCAACGAAGGTGACGATTTTATGCAGGGTAATGAAGGCTTGGATGTATTAGAAGGCGGAGATGGTAACGACTCTGTTTCGGGTGGAGTCGATGATGATGTAGTGGCTGGTGGTAACGGCAACGACACCTTGCTGGGCGGTGAAGGCAATGATATTTTGGATGGTGGATTAGGTGCCGACGTTTTGGATGGCGGGAATGGGGATGACAATTATGTGATTGATAATGCCTTAGATACGATCGCCAATGAAACTGCCACCAGTGGCTATGATGCAGTTTCGGCAGAGGTCTCTTTTAACCTGCCCAACGAGATTGAAAACTTAGTGCTCACTGGACTTGGCAATACCACTGGAGCCGGTAACTCCTTGAATAATATTTTGGTAGGCAACGCCCAGAAAAATATTTTGAATGGATTGGGCGGAGATGATGATATTTATGGCGATGCAGGTGATGACACCTTGAAAGGTGGCGCGGGCAATGATTACCTCAACGGCAATGGAGCTGATTTATTTGGTCAGCCATCGCCGATCGACTCTGATCGTTTAGAGGGTGGTATCGGAGATGATCTGTATGTCGTAGATAGCGGCGATACGGTCGTAGAAAACCCTGGTGAAGGAAATGACAAGGTTTTAGCTAGCTTCAGCTATGTCTTACCTACCAATGTAGAAGGATTAATCTTGCTAGACCAAAATGTTATTCTTGACCCAATCAGTCCTACTTCGACTGGCATCGCAGCCAAAGATTCACCTGTTGATCCCAAGTTTTTAGCTGATGGAGTAGTCGATAATCCAGATGGCGTTTATCAAAACATTGATGCCACTGGCAATGGGCTTAATAATACAATCACTGGCAGCAACGGCAAAAATATTTTGAATGGAGCTGCTGGAGATGACACACTAGATGGCTCTGGTGGTGATGATCAGATCTATGGAGAGGTAGGAAATGACAGCCTTACCGGTGGCAGTGGTAATGATCGGATAAATGGCAATCAAGGTAACGATCAAATGGCCGGAGGCATCGGCAATGATGCTCTATGGGGAGACAGCGGTAATGATCTATTACAAGGAGATGAAGGCGTAGACACTGTGGTTGGCGGTGATGGAGATGACACTTTAGAAGGAGGAGCCGATCGGGATGAACTGTATGGTGACGGCGGTAATGATTCGATTAGCGGTGAGTCAGGGGATGACCAGATCAATGGAAATGATGGCAATGACACAATTGCTGCCGGAGCGGGTCAAGATCTAGTTTTTGGAGATGGTGGTAATGATTTTATCCAAGGAAATGATGGTAATGACACTCTTTCTGGTGGTGATGGCCAAGATATCTTGGTGGGAGGCAGCGGTGAAGATAGACTAACTGGTGGAAGTGGTAATGATATTTTCCAGTTTAAAGGTTCAGGTTTGGGAATTGATGCTGTTACGGACTATCAATCTGGAGCGGATAAAATTCAAATACAGCTCAGTGGTTTTAGTGCGATTAAAACTGCGGCAGGCTTGCCCATTCAGGAATTTAGCTCTGTTGCCGATGATAAAAGTGCTGAATTGAGCAACGGCATTTTGGTCTTCAGTCGGAGCAGTGGCAAACTTATTTACAATCAAAATGGTGCAGAGGCAGGCTTGGGAACCGGTAGCGTACTGGCTATCTTCAATAATGCAGTTTCCCTGGGGTCTGGTGATTTGCAAGGAATTTAAGCCGTTTAGGTTTTGCGAATGCGGCAAAATTAAAAATCAGGAGAGTTTGTAGGAAATTGTAATTTTCTGAGAACCGAATAAATTTTGGAATTCTACGTATTTATACTATTATCGATCGACTTTACCCCCAGCTATAATCGCAATAGGTCAAGCAAGACCAGAAATGAGTACAAGTTGAGTGGTTAGACTAGATAGAGATTGTGAAGATCAAAAGAAAAGTAGTGTGATGATATGGTTGAAAATGCTTCGTTTTTACACAATGTAAAAACGAAGCATTTTTATTTGTACCTATTTGCCGAACCCTTTACCTGCATTGGTTCTTGCTATAGATAGGCAGGCATTTAACTGCTGACGAATCTTTGCTGAATCGAGATTCTGGCCGATCAGAACCAGCTTATTTGAAGGAAGATCTTTCCACTCTTGATCGTCGATCGAAAAGCGTTTACCGCAGAGATGGAAGATATGACAATTGGGGCTTTCGCTAAACCACAGCAGACCTTTTGCTCGAAAAACTCCTTCGTCTAAATGGTTGTCTAAAAAGTCTTGGAATTTCTTTAAAGAGAAAGGTCGATCGCTCTGGAACGAAAGGGAAGTGAACCCATCTTGAGCCAAGTGGTCGGAGTGGCGATGATCCTGTTCATCATGAGCGTGATCGTCGTGGGTGCATTTGCCATGGTCATGGTCACAGGCCGAGTGATCATCGTGGCTGTGAGCTGCATGGTCATGACCATCATGATTGTGGGCTTGATGGTCGTGACTGTGAGCGTCATGGTTATGAACGTTGTGATCATGTGAGTGGCCATGATCAGCTTTTTCCACATATTTATCAGATTCAAACAAACCGACGCTGAGCACCATCGGCAAAGGCACTTCCGAGTTCTTGGTACGTAGAATTCTGGCACCGGTTTTCATATCGCGGATCCGAACTTCCAGCAAATCTACATCGGCTTCGTCTACCAAGTCAGTTTTGTTCAGCAGCAAAATATCTCCATAGATAATTTGGTTCAAAGCAGCTTCGCTGTTGAATAAATCAATGCTGAAGTTAGCCGAGTCAATCAGAGTAATAATCGAATCCAACCGCGTCATATCTCGCAGCTCAGTCCCCAAAAAAGTCAGCGCTAAAGGTACTGGATCAGCTAAGCCAGTAGTTTCTACCACTAAATAATCGATATCTGGGCGATTGATTATTTTGTAAACCTCATTCACCATATCTTCATTCATGGTGCAGCACACACAGCCATTACTCAGCTCGATCATGGTATTGTCGGCGCTGGTCGTCACAATTAAGTCATTATCGATACCGATTTCACCAAATTCATTGACCAACACAGCCGTTTTTAGCCCCTGTTGATTGGTTAAAATATGATTGAGCAGTGTGGTCTTACCACTGCCCAAAAAGCCAGTGATGATCGTGACAGGCAAAATCTTGCGAGTGCTGTCGGCAGTGGTGGGAGTGCTGGTAATAGTGGCAGAAGTCATGGGGATGGTGGGAGAGTTGATATGATGTTACGAGGCATTCACTCGATCGACATTCTAGCAAACCCCAGATCATCATGAGCATAAGCATTTATAACACCCTCACTTCTCAGAAAGAGCCATTCCAGCCCTTGGTGCCGCAGCAGGTGAACATGTATTGCTGTGGTGTGACTGTGTATGACTTATGCCATGTTGGCCATGGCCGTTCTTATGTGGTTTGGGATACCGTGCGCCGCTATTTAGAATGGCGGGGCTATAGCGTCAAATATATTCAAAACTTTACAGATATTGATGACAAAATTCTGAATCGCGCCCGCGAGCAAAATTCTTCGATGGAAGCTATTGCCAGTAAATACATCGAGGCTTATTTAGCCGACCTGGCTCGCTTAAACGTCAAACCCGCTACCACCTATCCGCGTGCGACCGAGCATATCAACCAAATTATTGAGCTGATTAGAGACCTAGAAACCAAGGGCTTAGCATATGCCGCCGCTGGAGATGTGTATTATCGAGTCGCCAAATTTGCAGGCTACGGCAAACTTTCTGGCCGCAAGCTAGCAGATATGCTGGCAGGAGCCAGTGGTCGGGTCGAGGAGTCAGCAGAAAAGCAAAAAGAAAATCCGGGTGATTTTGCCCTGTGGAAGAGTGCCAAAGAGGGCGAACCATCATGGGATTCCCCTTGGGGTAAAGGGCGACCGGGTTGGCACATTGAGTGCTCAGCCATGATCGATGCGGCTTTTGACGGTGAAATCGATATCCATTGTGGCGGCAGCGATTTGATCTTTCCCCACCACGAAAACGAAATCGCTCAATCCGAAGGTGCCCACGATCATCCCTTGGCGAAGTACTGGATGCACAATGGCATGGTGGTAGTCGATGGCGTAAAGATGTCCAAGTCTTTGGGCAACTTCACCACTATTCAAGATCTTTTGGATCGATCGCCCAACCCAGTAGACCCGATGGTGATTAGACTATTTATTCTCACCGCCCAATATCGCAAGCCCCTAGACTTCACCAAAGCCGCCTTAGAAAGCAACGCTACCAGTTGGCAAACCCTAAAAACCGGTTTGCTGTTTGGTTCCCAATTTGGCGAAAAGCTGGGCTGGGATTTGAATGCCTTAGCCCCAGCAGCTCCTGAGCTGTCTGCTGCTCCAAAGAATCTGCTAGAAGATGTGCTACCAATTACTCCCTTTGTCACTTTGCCCGACAATGCCCGCAAATTTAGCCGGGAATATCGCGGCTTAATTGTGCTGGCGGTGATTCTATTTTTCACCCAGTTTCCGATTAAGTTCTTGGCCAGCTTCGTCTCTAATTTTAATACAGTGCCTGTATTACCAGAGTTTTTCAAGGTGGTCGGTCTGGCAGTATTTGCCCGCACCATTTTGTTCAAAGCCCCCCGCGAAAGATTTTTTGCTACATCACGGGGACTGTTGGCAGCAATCTTCAAAGATCGATCTTCCTCAAAAACCGCTCTTCAGCCAGCAGCAGCCATTATCACTGCCGATGCCCACCGCACCAGCTTCCAAAAATTCTGTATGGCTGTAGATGAAGACTTCAACTTTGCCGGTGGCTTGGCAGTGTTGTTTGAATTGGCCAAAAGCTTGGGCAAACAAGCTAATATTCTGAATCATGGTGCCGAGCTGACCATGGAATCTGGGGTGCTATTTCAGCAGTGGCAAGAACTCTCGGTACTGGCTAATGTGTTGGGATTAGAGGTGAAGGTTGGTGAACCAGTTGAGGAATCTTCAGATCAATCCGATGCGGAAATAGATGCCTTAGTAGCTCGGCGTAACCAGGCTCGGCAGGATAAGAATTTTGCGGAGGCCGATCGAATTCGCCAAGAGTTAGAAGCTAAGGGCATTGAGTTAATCGACAAAAAAGGCACTACCACTTGGCGCTATCACTAGCTTAGTAAACAAAAGAATGCTGACTGAAAAATTTCAGTCAGCATTCTTTTAATACGGAGAAGGAGAGATTCGAACTCTCGGAAGCTTTCACTTCATCCGATTTCAAGTCGGACGCAATCGACCACTCTGCCACCTCTCCCAGTCAGTCATTCATTCTAGCACAGCAAATAAGGCTCTTCACTACAAACTTGCCCATCCACATCCACCCAAACCAAACCAGCTCTGATCGCCACATCACCCCGCAAAGTCACCAGCGAAAAATTGCGCAAAGCCTTGCCCTCCATCTCCACCACTCGAGGACAACGCGCCGCATTCAGATATAAAGTATTATCCACCTGCTGATAAGCAGTGCGTAGCCGCTCTTGAGTATGACGCAGCCGATGATGCATATGACCAAAAGCCACCAACGGAATACTTTTACCTGTGGCTTTCACCGCTGCTAGCGCCGCCGCAAAATCGGGATCGCCATAGTCGCCCCCGGTGGCCTCCCAATCTCGACCACAGATATCTTCTGGCTCATTGCCCAAGCCCGTAGGGCCATTGTGGCCAATAAAAATCAGTCGATCGGTAGAGGTCTGAGCTGCTGCATTGGTGATACGCTCGATCGATTCTGTAAAACCACCTACCCCAAATCGCTTTTGGTAAAAATCTTTATTTCGCCAGTCTCTGCCCCCCCAGCTAAAGGGTCTGCTACCCACCACACTCAAGTTTAACTCCGGGAAATCTAGCTGACCATAGCCCACATGGTGAATTCCTAAAATATCCAACTGCTGCTGCACCCGATCTTCGGTTGTTCGATCGTAAGGGCATTTGCTTTGCCCCCAAGGACTGGCTGTAAACCAGGCATCGTGATTGCCCAAAATCACTGCCTTAGGTAACTCTAGTTGAGATATTCGATCGGCCACTGCCACATCTTCGTTGCCCAAGTCTCCGACAAACAGCACCAAATCTAGATCTAGTTGACGTAATAAATCGTTATCTAGATCGCTCCATTCACTATGAATATCTCCCACGACCGCTATGTGGATCGGCAGACTCGGTAGCGAATTATCGGTAAGTGATGACTCACTAATCGTTGAACTACATTGTGTTTTTTTTGTCATAACCGCCAAGTAAATATTTAAGTACTATCTAACCACTAATGGAACAAAAATAGAGAGGTATGCGTTGGCGACACTGTGTACATAACTGTTCACATAGTTAATTAAACTTAGAAGCAAGATCTAAAAGTTGTAACAATCTTTGTTGAAACCATTGATTTTAACCATCGTAAACAATATAATGAGCCAACAATTTTCGCTTGTAAAAACTTCGTATATTCAGATGCCCAATTATACTACAAAACCTCCTTTTATGAAGTACAAGTATTATCGTTGATGTAATTTTATGTATGAGTTAGATTACACAGTTTAAATCAATTAAGTTTCTCAAAATAAAGAGTATTAAAATATGAAACGATTGTTGTGGTTAGTAAGCCTAGCTTGCTTTTTGCCCATAGTCGCAGGAATGCCCAGTCAGGCAGCAAGCAGTTTCGAGGTAGTTACCAATCCATTCACTAATTTGGTTGACAGTAAGGCAAATGACTTTATAGATGATGCCGCTAATCTGTCAGATCCCTTTGCTAGCAAAGAGAGCCTTATTCCTACAAGAAAAATAGCCGTAGCAGATCCTTTCAGCTCCATTAGCCAACCAGTAACACCATTGGAGTCGGTAACAGCATCAGAGCCATTCGCTGCTCTAGACAAGATGGAAAGTCCTTTTGTTAGCACCAAAATAGCAGGAAAGCCAAGCATAAGAAAAGCCAAAAAGCCAACTGCTTTGAAAGTTGCTCCTGCCAGCCTTCAATTGCAACCAGTCAAAGCAAATAATACTAACCTCTTGTCTCAAAATTCTTCAATTACTACAGATTTAGATAGGCAACTTGGAGACCTGAATAATCAGAAATTCCCAGTAGATGCACCTGGTTCTTCCGACTTTGGTCTTTCTCCAGCTCTGAGCATAAACAACCCCGTTGGCTTTGGTGCTGATGGCGGCGTGGGCTTCTTGTCTGGTAGTTATCAGGCTCGTACTCGTGGTGGTTCAACTTCTGACGGTGAGCTAGGTATAGGCTTAGGCTTATTCGATGCTACCAGTGCTGTTGGTTTAGAGCTTTCTTACAGCATTAATACCTTTGGTTCTAGCCACGGATTTGGCAGTGGTGGATTTAACGCCAAGCTACACAAGCGCTTTGGGGATGCAGCTTTAGCTGTAGGCTGGAACCGTTTTGCCAACATTACTTTTGGTAACAACGGTGGTGCAAGCGACTACCCTAGCAACTCTTACTATGCTGTGGCCACCCAAGTAATTCGCACTACCGAGGAAATTGATAGTTTCTTGAGCAGAATCTCTCTGTCGGCAGGTGTGGGTGGCGGACAGTTCTTGTCCTATGATACTACTCGTACAAATCTTAATGCTGGTGGTGTTAACGCTTTTGGTTCGGCAGCATTCCGTTTGGCTAAGCCGATCAGTGCGATCGTGGAATGGACCGGCCAAGATTTGGCGGCTGGCCTTTCGATCACTCCTTTTGGTGACGGATTTCCTCTCGTTATCACCCCAGCTTTCCGGGATATTTCCGGGATAAATAATCAAACTGCTCGATTTGTACTGGGTGTCGGTACCGCCTTTAAGTTCTAAATTGACAACATAAAATCTGCAAGGAAAATAAATTATGAAATTACGTGATAGCTTTGCCGTTGCTGTATTGGCTGCTGCCTGCCTAGCTGCTCCAGCATCTGCTCAACTTAATAACAACTCTAACATTACTGGTACTAACAACTCTAACAGTAGTATCCCTGGACAAGGCTTCTCTGGTTCGGCTGGTAGCGCAGGATATAGCTCTAATGTTTTGAGCCAAGCGCAGTCTTTGCAGCAGCAATTAGCGGCAGCACAAAACGCCTTGAATAGTTTTACTCCTCTGCCAGATGCTCGTTCTGGCCCTAGATACTTTGCTCGTGGTAGTCAAGAATGTAATTGCACTAAGCCTGGTGACGGTGGAGCACAAGAGCGTGCTCAACTAGAAGCAAACTTGGCAAAGGCTCAAGCTGATGCGGCTGCTTTTTTGGCATCAGTCAAGAATCCCGGTTCCGATAAACTGGGCGATGTTCAAGCTGGCGCTAAAGTCGGCCACACTTGGTAGTAAAAATCTCCAACCCTGAAACAACTAAAATAATGGCAAACAAATTTCTATCTATCTTGAGTGCTGGACTCGCCAGTGCTGCTCTGCTAGGTTTGGCTGCCCCAGCGGCCTTCGCTGCCGATGAGTTTGGCAGTAACGCAATTACCTTCGATACCGACACAGCGATCGACTTTGAGTTCTTAGAATCTCATGGTTCTTTCTTGGCGACGTTTGGTGTCATGGACTTAAACAGTGGCGAAAAAACGCCGCTAATTAAGGAAGACAAGCCTTCTGATAGCAATGAACGCACTGTTAACAAAGCTACAGACTTCTTGGGGACTCCTAACAATGCCGTTAGTCAGCCCAAAAACACCTTTACTTTCAAGGCTAATACTCCTTACACCCTTTACCTAGAATCTAGAACTGGTAGTGGTCGGGTTGTTTCATTGGTGTTCTCCAATGATCGAAAAAACCCCAACAGCCGTCAACAAACCAAATTTGATAAAGGTTTCGAGGGCTTAGGTTCTCAAGGAGTCAAAATCAATTGGGATGATCAAACAGTTGGCAGACAAGCTACTGGAGCCGTCAGAAATGATGACGACTTCAATGACTTTGTGATTATTGCTGGTGGTGCTAATGGTTGTAGTTGTGCTATTGCGCCTACAGCACCAGTTACACCTGATGTACCTCAAGCTCCTGAGCAAAGACCCATACCACGTGGCCGGGGTTAATATTTTCAGCTAGATTAAAATGCAAATGCCCTTATGATCGAATGACATGAGGGCATTTGCTTTGTCCCCAATGACCAGCCGCAAACCAAGCATCATGATTACCTCAAATTGCTGCTTTTGGCAGCTCTAACTTAGCCACCGTTACACCTTTGCTGCCCAAGCCTCCGACAAACAACACCAAGTCGAGATCTAACTGTGAAGATTTTGTCGAGCAAATATTTTCAATAATACCTAGCCACTAATGGAACAAAAATCAAGGGGTATGCGTCGGCGGCACTGTGTACATAGTTAATTCAACTCAGGGTCAAGATCTATAAGTCGTAACAATTTTTGTTAAAACTATTGATTTAAACCGTCGTAAACAATATAATGAACCAATAATTTTAGCTTGTGAAAAACTTTATATGTCAGCATACCCAATAATATTACATAACTTCCTTATATGAAGCATAAGTATTATTGTTGATGTGATTTTATGTATGAATTGGATTACACAGTTTAAATCGATTAGGTTCCTCAAAATAGGGAGTGTTCAAGTATGAAACGATTATTGTGGTCGATAAGCCTAGCTTGCGTTTTGCCCATAGTTGCAGAAATGCCCAGTCAGGCAGCAAGCAACTTCGATATAGTTGCCAATCCATCCACTAATCTGGCTGACAGTAAGGTAAATGGTTTTGTAGGCAACAGTGCTAATTTGTCAGATCCTTTTGCCAGCACAGAAAGTTTTGCTCCTGCACAAAAAATAGCTGCGGCAGATCCTTTTAGTACTGCTATCCAACCAGTGTCAACGCTAGAATTCTCAACATCTTTGGATTCAACAATGAAGTTGGCGAGCAAGCCCACCGAGAAAAAGCGTGGTTTCAAAAAATCCACCTCTCTGAAAACTGTTGCAAATAGCAATCAACTAAAGCCTGCACATTCTAATGGTAATTTGCTATCGCAGGGTGATTGTAATTGTGGTGGTGTTACAGATCCAGCTTTGCCAGCAGTTAATGATCGGGTTGAGTTAGATCAGCAGTTACAAGATCTCAACAGTCAGAAATTTGACTCAACCGTTTCTAACAGTCGCAGCTTTCAAGCATCTCCGGCTATGAGTATCAACAACCCAGTTGGCTTTGGTGCTGATGGTGGCGTGGGCTTTTTGTCCGGTAGCTATCAATCTCGTACTCGTGGCACTCAAACATCTGATGGTGAATTAGGTATTGGTTTGGGACTGTTTGATGCCAACGAAGCCGTTGGTTTAGAGCTAAGCTATAGCATCAACAGTTTTGGTACTAGTCAAGGTTTTGGTAGCGGTGGTTTTAATGCCAAGCTTCACAAACGCTTCGGTGATACAGGATTGGCTCTAGGCTGGAACCGTTTTGCCAACGTAACTTTTGGTAACACTACCACTTCCACCGACTATCCCAGAAATTCTTACTATGCAGTTGCGACTCAAGTTATCCGTATCACTGAAGATGTTGATAGCTTTTTGAGCAGAATTTCTCTATCGGCAGGTGTCGGTGGTGGACAGTTCTTGCCTTATAGCACCACTAGCACCAACCCTGATCCCGGTGGTGTAAATGTTTTTGGCTCTGCTGCATTCCGCTTAGCCAAGCCTATCAGCGCAATCGTTGAGTGGACTGGACAAGATTTAGCTGCTGGTATATCTTTGTCTCCCTTTGGTGATTTTCCACTAGTAATCACTCCAGCCTTCCGTGATATTTCTGGTATCAGTG
The DNA here is from genome assembly GCA_043755495.1 of Synechococcales cyanobacterium. Taxonomy (GTDB): domain Bacteria; phylum Cyanobacteriota; class Cyanobacteriia; order Cyanobacteriales; family Chamaesiphonaceae; genus JAAFHZ01. The sequence continues at coordinate 12,603 of JAYUSV010000501.1, read as the reverse complement.
GTCAATCTGCTCGATTTGTACTGGGTGTCGGTACTGCATTTAAGTTCTAGATTAACAACCTCAAATCTGAAGGAGAATAAATTATGAAATTACGTAACAGCTTAACCATTGCTGCTTTGGCTGCTGCTTGCATGGCTGCTCCAGCTTACGCTCAAACCAACAACTCTAACGCTTCTGGCTTCAATAACTCTAACTCATTGATTCCTGCCTCTGGTGGCCCAGCTTCTAGTTCTACTACCGTTGGCTATAATTCTGCGATTCTTCAGCAATCACAGTCTTATATTCAGCAGATCTCTTCTGCTAGAGCTGCATTGAATGCTTATAGACCAAGTTTTGTATCCAAAGCTACTGGTCTGCGGAGCTTTGTTCGCAACGGTGCTAGTAATGAAGTAACCAATAACAGAGCTGTGAGTGAAAGCTCTCTGCAAGAACGCGCGCAATTAGAAGCTGCATTAGCTAAGGCTCAAGCTGATGCAGATGCTTTCTTAGCATCGGTGAAAAATCCTGGGGCTGACAAGTTAAGCAGTAGCGGCTTCGGTTCTGCTGGTGGCAACATATCTTGGTAGTAACACGCTCTAAAACTGAAACAACTAAAATCATGGTAAACAAATTAAGATCTGCTTTGGGGGCTGGTTTAGCCAGTGCCGTCTTGTTGGGTTTAGCTGCGCCAGCGGCTTTCTCTGCTGACGAGTTTAGCCCCAATACAATTACTTTTGACCGCGACACTGCGGTCGAATTTGAGTTCTTAGAATCTCATGGCTCTTTCTTGGCAACTTTTGGGGTCATGGAATTAAACAGTGGTGAAAAAACGCCCCTAATTAAGGAAGACAAGCCTTCTGATAGCAGCGAACGTGCTGTCAACAAAGCGACCGACTTTTTGGGAACTCCTAACAATGCAGTTAGTCAGCCCAAAAATACCTTTACTTTTAAGGCTAATACTCCTTATACCCTCTACCTAGAATCCAGAACTAGTAGTGGTCGGGTCGCTTCATTGGTGTTCTCCAATGATTTGAGAAATCCTAACAATCGCCAACAAAGCAAGTTTGATAAGGGTTTTGATGGTCTAGGTGCTCAAGGTGTCAAAATTAATTGGGATGACCAAGCAGTTGGTAGACAAGTCACTGGAGCTGCAAGAAATGATGATGACTTCAATGACTTTGTTGTGATTGCTGGTGGTGGTTACGGCTGTAACTGTAATGTTGCACCTACAGCACCAGTTACACCTGATGCGCCTCAAGCCCCTGAGGAAAGACCTAGAACTAGACCACGCGGTCGGGGCTAATATTTTTAGCTAAATCAAAAAGAGCCGAGAATTTTTCTTGGCTCTTTTTTTCATTTTGGTGCAGCTTAACTGGCACAGGCCATCACCAAACTTTGAAAAACACCCAAGCCATCAATGCTACCCAACGATTGATCTGCTGCCCTTTCTGGATGGGGCATCATTCCCAACACATTTTTCTGGTCATTACAAATCCCGGCGATCGATTGCAAAGAACCATTAGGATTTTCACCAGCATATTTAAACAACACCTGCTGCTTATCTTCTAGCTGAGACAAAGTATCAGCCTCCGCAAAATAGCAGCCTTCCCCATGGGCGATCGGCAGGGTAATTTCGCTGTCAACATAGCTGCTAGTCCAGGGCGCAATTTTTTGATTGATTTTTAGCGGCACTCGATCGCAAATAAAATGTAAATCGCGGTTGCGCACCAAGGCTCCGGGCAGCAAACCAATTTCGGTTAACACCTGAAAGCCATTGCAAATGCCCAGCACATACTTCCCCTTGGCCGCATGATCTACAATTGCCTGGACGATCGGTGAAAACCGGGCAATCGCCCCACAGCGCAGATAATCTCCATAGCTAAAGCCACCCGGTAACACCACCACATCCAAGTCATCAATGTTGGTTTCTTGGTGCCAAACCATTCGCGTGGGCATCTGCAAAATATCCCGAGTCACATAGGCTACATCTCGATCGCAGTTTGACCCAGGGAAAACTACCACCCCAAACTTCACATTTGCCATTGCTACACATCCACTGCTGCCGCAGGGGCTGCGATCAACAACTCGATCCGATAATTTTCAATCACCGGATTAGCCAACAACTGACCACAAATTTTGTCTAGTTCCACGGTGGCTGTAGCTTGGTCGATCGCCACTACCGACATCTCTACATACTTGCCAATGCGCACATCACTAATTCCAGCAAAGCCCATTTGTTTAATGCCCGCCTGTACCGCCGCCCCAGCAGGATCTAAGACCGAAGGGCGCAGGGTAACATAAATTCGAGCCTGATAAGTTTGAGCCATGGTTGATAAAAATTCTAGGAATAAAATTCTGCCATCAATTCTCCCCATAACACTCCTCTGCTGAGAAGAAAAGGGCTTATTCCCGGCAGCAAGGCACAGGGTTTTAAGGCAGCTTTCTGATAATATAACGCCATGGCTGCAAACTAGCCGGAAATCTTCATCTCCCAGCATTCGCTGCTCATGAAAGTGGTACTTACCCGCAGCCAAGACCGCATTCTGCAACTTTTGAAACAAATGCAGCGATCGGTATCAGCACAAGACATCTATGTAGAATTGCGCAATCGTAGTCAGGGCATTGGCTTGGCCACAGTCTATCGCGCCCTCGATGCCCTGAAACTAGCCGGGGTGGTGCAGGTACGTACTTTGGCTAGCGGGGAGTCCTTATATGGCTCAGTGCAAGAAGATCGTCACCATTTAACTTGTTTACACTGCCAAGAATCTATTCCAATTTTGGAATGCCCGGTACATCAACTAGAAGCCGAATTCCAGGACAGTCACCAGTTTCGGATTTATTACCACACATTAGAATTTTTCGGAGTCTGTAAAAACTGTGCTCTTCAACATCCTGCTAATTCTGGAGATCGGCCTGTCCACCATTGCCCCGATCCCCTTTTAGGTCACTGTCCAGATCCCGAAGCATCTCCACCTGAAAAACACTAGCAACATGGATATTATCTTCGACTACATGAGATCAATCGGCATCAGTAATCCCCAAGGAACTGGCTGGCTGTCGGTGGTTTTAACTTTTATTTTAGGGTGGGGAGTAACACATCGGTTTATTCCCAAACTGCGTTCTTTTTCGATCAAAGTAGGCTGGGCAGATCAACCCAATCAGCGCCGTTTGAATCGAGAGCCACTGCCAAATGCCGGAGGCTTAGCTATTTACACTGGAGTGATCGCCGCCTTGATTTTGGCGGCCTGCCTCAGTCCAATGGTGTGGGATAAGGTGTTAGTGCAAATTTTGGCAATTTTGCTGGGTGCTTCGATTTTAGTGTTGGTGGGTTTTATTGATGATCAGTTTGGTCTGCCGCCATTATTTCGATTGATGGTACAGATTTTGGTCTCACTGCTGTTAGTGGTAGTTGGCATCAAAATTAACGTTACTCTGGGAACACCGATCGACGGCACACTTTCTGTTTTGGCCACATTGTTTTGGATTGTGGGCATCACCAACGCTGTTAATTTGATGGATGGGATGGATGGTTTGGCGGGGGGTATTAGCTTTATTACCGGCATGAGCTTGTTAGCGGCTTCGGCACAGTTTAAAGATCGTGCTGCTGCCACCTTAATTTTGTCGGCGGTTTCCGGTTCATCGTTGGGTTTTTTGCGCCACAACTACCATCCCTCGCGGATTATTATGGGTGATGCTGGAGCGTATTTTTTGGGTTATGTCTTGGCTGCTACCAGTATTTTGGGCAGTGCGAAAGTCACCACCATTTCTTCTTTGGTGCCCACGGCAATGTTCTTACTGGTGCCAGTGGTAGACACCAGTCAGGTAATTGTGCGGCGCATAATAGCTGGTAAGAACCCGCTCAGTACACCGGGTAAAGACCATCTCCACCACGGCCTACTTTCTTGGGGGTTGTCTCAAGGGCATTCGGCGATTATTTTGTGGAGTGTGACCTTAGTAGCTAACTTAGTGGCGATGCACATGCAGGGCACCACACTGATGGTGATTGGAACAGCAGCGATCGGGATAGTTGCGCTGTTAACTTTTACAGTAAAGTGGCGAAATGCGGCAACGGAGGCGGTGCAACAAAAAAGTCGTCAGATGCAAATAGTTCATCCGGTGGCAGAAAATGAGCCGAAAACTAATGATGCTAGTAACTTAGATACCGAAAAATTAGCAAAACCCCCAGTCAGTGAGACAGGGAGTTTTACTAATGCCGATGATCCTAAAAGTTAGAATCTTTCGCCAATACCAAATTGCAGGCGGTTTTCACCCTGGCTATTGAAGCCAAAGTCTAAGCGCAGTGCGCCTAGGGGTGAATTAATCCGCACCCCAGCTCCATAGCCTAAGCCGTTACCTGGCTTGCCCCGAGTCCCGGCTGGATCGCCGATTACCTGATTGCCAGTACCTAAGTCGGTGCCGTAGTCAGCAAAGAAAGTTCCACCAAAAATCGAAGCGATCGGGAAGCGGTATTCGGCACTGGCTTGTAAGTAACTCTTACCAGAACCTACCGCCCCATCATCGTAGCCGCGTACCGAGGTGGTGCCACCTAAGCTGAAAGCTTCATATGGTGGGGCATTACCAAAAATAGTTCCGCCCTGAACGTTGAAGACTAGTGCCTGAGCGCCTTTATCGAGGTTGATAAAACTCACCGGTACATATTGGGTATAGCTACCGCGTAGTCTGGTTATAGAAATACTGCCGGAGCCAACTGGCACCGATTGATCTAAGCCCAAACGCAGCAGTGAACCTTGAGTTGGCTCGGCAAAGTTGTTGCGCAAGTCTTGGCTCAGGCCAAGCTGTACCATCAGTAAGTCATCTTGACCTGTGCCACTGGCCGTTAGAGGCTTTCCAGCAGTATCTAAGGTTGCACGGTTGCCAACAGCATCTTGCAAAGAAACTTGCTGATATTGCACGCCTGCCGAAGCTCGCCAGGGGCTATCAGTGTAAGGGTTGCCATCCAAGGGGCGAGTAAAGGTAATACCTCCACCAGCGCGTACCACCCGAGGGACATCAAAGGTTCCGGCTGCAAAAGCCCGATTTGGTCCACCGTCAAAAATCAACGAGGTAGATTGCCGTCGGAACACATTGAGATTATACGAGGTGCGGTTGGGGTCGCCGGCAATCCAAGGATCGGTTAAGTTCACGTCAAACAAAGTTTCTCTGGTGCCGACTTGGATTTCGCCACCCAACTTTTGGCCATTACCACCCAAGTTTTGCTCTTGGTAACTGACCGAACCAAAGAGTCCGCTAGATGAGCTTACTCCACCACCAGCAGTAATCGAGCCACTCTTGCGTTCAATTACATTGATTTGTACCACTGCTTTAGCTGGATCGGTAGTTCCTGGCGCGAGAGTGAGTGCTAAGTCTTCAAAAAGACCCAGAGCAAAAATTCGACGTAAATCTTGTTGAATTTTTTTGCTATTGAATACCTGACCAGGCCGGGAAGCAATTTCGCGGGTAATGATAAAGTCACGGGTAGCACCTTTGACTGGTTGGCCTTTGTCATCCACTGGCTTTCGTTCTTTGTTTAGGAAGCGGACTTGGAGGTCTTCAATGATTCCTTCGGCCACGACAATATTGAGCACACCATCGGCACCAATGTTTTCGATTTTGACGACCTGGGCCAGGTCGTATCCTTCGTCTTTGTAGAACTTGTTTAGGGCTTTGATATCTTCTTGCAGGGCGGCAGCATTTAAGCTTTTGCCATAGACGTTGCCAAAAATTTTATCGGTATCAGCCTGAGTTAACGCAGTAGAAGTACCTTCTGGCAGAGTTTTGATGACAACTTTGCTGACATTGCCAAAGGGGGTAACTAAGTAAGTTAGCTTGACTCCTTGAGCATTTTGCTGAGGCTGGGTACGAACTTCCTGGAAAGCTCCTAGAGCCTGAATGGCATTTACATCCTGTTGCAACTGTTCGCTGGTCGTAGGTTGACCAACCTTGCTGGTAATTACTTCAAGTACTTGAGCTTTGAGTTCAGGAGAAATTTCGCCGGTGGTGGATTTCACATCGATCGCTGTAACCAACACCCGTTTGCTAGATGAAGACGATTCAGCCGGAGAATTAGGGATGGATGAATCGGATGGCTCTCCCAGAGGTGCAGCCGGAATGCGACTAGGGGGCTTAGCTGGTGCTCTATTGACTCGGGGCTTTTTCTTCGCCGTACTCTGTTTAGCCAAAATGGCTGAGTCTTCGAGTTTTGGTGCTGTGGCATTAAATGCGTCAGGCTGACGAATTTTGGCGTTAGTTGCAACAGGTGCGAGGTCTAGCCGGGTGGCTGAAACTTCAAGCCCAGCAACTGCAGAGTTGTTGGGGGATGCCAGAGCGGAATTGACGTTACTTACTGTTGCAAGCATGGGCACAAGAATTAGTTTTGAGTAGAATTTCATTACTTCGATACACCTGACGCGGACATGAACTTGGTTACAAAGACTGCTAGGTCTTTAGAGTGTTCCGGTGGAGCATCGATATAATTCGATATCATTACGCACCACCGGAGGGTTTGGCTTGGGCGGAATAGCTGAAAAGTTAAAATATCTGAGATCCCCACTTTTAGCTATTTTTTAATTAACTGTGACTGCGCACCCGATCGAGCACTTGTTGATAGGCACTTTCTACCTGACCAAGATCTTGGCGAAAGCGATCTTTGTCTAAAATGCGCTTGACGGGATCGCTTTCGTCGGTCAGCCACAAACGGCAACTATCGGGGCTGATTTCGTCGGCCAATAAGATTTGACCAGATTTATCGATGCCAAACTCTAGTTTGAAATCAACTAGCGTAATGCCACATTGGTTAAAAAAGCCGGTAAGAATCCGATCGATTTCTAATGCCTTGGTCTGTAGCTCGGCTACCTCCGATGCAGTGGCCGCATTGATTAGATACAGTCGATCGAGGGTCAACAAAGGGTCGCCCATGGCATCGTCTTTGTAAAAAAATTCCACCAGGGGCTGGGGTAAGACGGTGCCGATCGCTAAGCCGGTTTGCTTACAAAGGCTACCAGCCGCAATATTGCGCACTACCACTTCTAATGGAATGATTTGGACTGCTTTCACCCGCATTTCGCGGGGGCTGGGGCTATCGATATAGTGGGTAGGAATGCCCTGTTGAGCAATTAGCTTAAATAAGTGAGTGGTAATCTCACAGTTGATGACTCCTTTATCGACGATCGTGCCCTTCTTTTGGGCATTGAACGCGGTGGCATCATCTTTAAAGTAGGTGAGCAACACGTCCGGATCCTCGGTAGGGTAAAGGATCTTGGCTTTGCCTTCGTAGAGGGCTAGAGTGTCAGACATAGAAAAGTGTCACGCTGGAGCTTAGCAATTTTACCGTGATTGCGACACTCTACTTATGGTTCTGGGGCAATTGGTATTGGTGAACTTTTGAGAGAATAAGAATTTTTTGTAGTCAACTAACCAGATTTAGCAAGATAGTGTAGACTCGACTTGCCTACAAACATCTAGATTATGAGTGACAGTACTAAACAACGCAAAGCCGACCACATTCGGATCTGCCTGGAAGAAGACGTACAATTCCGTGCCAGCAGTGGCCTAGAAAAATATCGCTTTGCCCACCACTGCCTCCCCGAAATCGACTACGCCGATCTAGACCTTAAAACCACATTTTTTGGTAAGTCTTTGGGCGCACCCCTGCTGATATCTTCCATGACCGGCGGCACAGACCAAGCCCAACAAATTAACCAGCGCCTAGCCACTGTTGCCCAAATCTACGGCTTAGCGATGGGAGTTGGCTCTCAGCGGGTAGCGATCGAACAAGCCCAAACCGCTCCTACTTTTCAAGTCAGGTTGATCGCCCCCGACATCCTACTTTTCGCTAACCTGGGGGCAGTCCAGCTCAACTATGGCTACGGAGCAGAGCAATGCCAACGCGCCGTAGATTTACTCCAGGCCGACGCCCTGATCTTGCACATCAATCCTCTCCAAGAATGCATTCAGCCCCAAGGAGACTTAAACTTTAGTGGGCTATTAGCCAAAATCGCGGTGGTCTGCGAAAAGCTCACCGTACCAGTCATTGCCAAAGAAGTTGGCAACGGCATCTCAGCAGCCATGGCCAAACAATTAATTAACGCTGGTGTGCAGGCGATCGATGTAGCCGGAGCGGGTGGAACCTCTTGGTCGCTAGTAGAAAGTCAACGGGCACCCAGCGAGCTACTAAGACAACTCGGTCGGACTTTTGGCGACTGGGGCATTCCTACTACCGAATGTTTAGTGGATATCCATCACACCTATCCCCAGATGCCCTTGATCGCCTCTGGCGGTCTGAGAAATGGGCTGGATGTGGCTAAGTCGATCGGTCTTGGCGCAGATTTAGCCGGTATGGCTTTGCCATTTTTGCAGGCAGCAGATATTTCAGAAGAGGCCGTGATCGATCGAGTAGAACTACTAATTGCCGAACTCAAAACCGCCATGTTTTGCACCGGTAGTCACCAACTTTCTGAGCTACGCCAGAATGGGATATTGGTTAAAACTGTTTCCTAGCTTTTCAGTCGATCGTCAAGCACGCCTTTTTGCCGCTAGCATTAATGGTGAAGCTATTCTACGGAGCTAATATGCAATTTTTTATCGATCGAGGTGGTACCTTCGTGGCCAAGAACTCAGTGGTACGTGAAAATCGCACCCAGATTTGAATTGATGGGTACAATGGAGCAAAGCCTCCACCATACCCACCCACTTCCATGCGCCCTTTTTTGAAACAGACTTTAGCCAGTGCCCTCGGTAGCGTTTTGGGTTTAACCATTTTTTCGGGGATATCACTGCTAACAGTTTTGATAATTGTGGGTGGAATAATTGCTTCGATCGATGACAAGGGATTACCCACGGTCAAGGAAAAAACTGTCTTGGTATTAGATCTAGGTGCAGGGATTACAGACTTCAATCCTGGCTCTACCGTAGAACAGACTCTAGCTGGTCGTTCCAAGAAAGACCTGACAGTACACCAAGTAACCACCGCCATTCAATCTGCCACTAAAGACAAAAACATCGTGGCTATTTATTTAGATGGCAGTCGCGCTAAAACCAAAGGTAGTAGTGGTTTAGCCAGTCTGCGGGAAGTGCGTTTGGCTCTGAATACTTTTCGTCAAAGCGGCAAACAAATTTATGCTTACGATGCCGACCTGAGCCGCCGTGATTATTACTTAGCTTCGGTCGCCAATACTATCTCCCTAAATCCGTTGGGAACTGTAGATTTAAACGGCTTCCAAACCGAGAACATGTTTTATAAAGGCGCTTTTGAAAAGTATGGCATTGGCGCAGAAGTAATTCGAGTCGGTAAATACAAGTCAGCCTACGAATCTTTTTCCCTCAAAGGCTTTAGCCCCGAATCGCGCAAAGAAAACCAAGAATTGTTAAACGCTCTGTGGAATGATTTTAAAGAAACGATCGGCAGCAACCGCCAGATACCAGCCAGCGAAATTCAAACAATCGCCGATACCCAGGGAAATTTGTCGGCACAAGATGCTCTCAGTAAAAAATTAGTAGACAAAATTCTATACCCCGATCAGGTTAAGCAAGAATTAGTTAAGCTGGGCATCACTGACAAAGAAGGCGGTTTTCGCAAAATCAGTATGGGTGAATATAGTGAAATTGCCATTGATAAAACCAAGAATTCTGATAAAAAAATTGCTATTCTTTACGCCCAAGGCAACATCGTAGATGGCACCAGTGAACCGGGACAAATCGGTGGCGATACTTTTTCTGATACTATTAATGCCCTGCGCCGCGACAAAAATGTCAAGGCAGTAGTCTTAAGAGTGAATAGTCCCGGTGGAAGTGCTACGGCCTCTGACCATATACAGCGTGAACTAAAGCTATTAAGCAAAGAAAAGCCCTTGGTAGTATCTATGGGTAACTTTGCAGCCTCTGGTGGTTACTATATTTCTACTAATGCCAGCCGCATTTTTGCTCAGCCCAATACTATTACCGGTTCGATCGGGGTAATTGGCCTCCAGCTCAATTTCCAAAAACTCGCTAGCAACCAAGGTTTAACTTGGGATGTAGTTAAAACCTCTAAATTTTCAGATAGCTCCACGGTATCTAGACCCAAAACTAAAGAAGAACTAGCGATCGCCCAAAAATTTGTCAATCAAATCTATGATGAGTTTCTTGATCGAGTAGCCGAAGGTCGCAAAATCCCCAAAGATAAGGTCAACGAAATCGCCCAAGGACGAGTTTGGTCTGGCACAGAAGCCAAAAAAATCGGCTTAGTAGATGAGCTTGGGGGCTTGCAGGAGTCAATTGCCTACGCTGCCAAACAAGCCAAGCTAGGTGATGACTGGGAACTAGACGAGTATCCTGATACCGAAAATTTCCAAACTCGGCTATTGAAACGCCTCAGCGGCGAAGAAGCTACCATGCTCAAGCAACACAGCAGCCCCGCCGAAAGTGTCTTGACTAATGAGTTCAAGAAATTTCAGTCATCTATCACCGATCTGCAAAGCCTCAATGACCCACGGGGAGTTTATGCCCGCATGACATTTGACCTCAAACTAGATTAGAGTATATGCATTCGCAAAGGTAGTCGAGGCTGTTTTATTGGTTTCCTAGCTGCCAGTAAACAACCATTTAATTAGTCTCAACTTCATGGCTGTATATGGAGCCGATCGAACATCGATATCGATTAAAGTCGATCGCTTCAAATAACTGCGAGCATGAGAAAAGGTATCGAAACTAGCTCTGCCGTGATACTCACCCATACCACTTTCTCCGACTCCCCCGAAGGGTAAACTGGTTAAGTTGGCTTGCATAATTACCTCATTAATAATTACGCCCCCAGAAGATGTGGATTCCACAATTTTGTTTTGGACAGCTCGATCGGTTGTAAAAATATACAGAGCCAAAGGCTTGGGTCGATCATTAATTTTAGCAATCACCTCATCCAAGCTGTCATAAGTCAAGATCGGCAAAATTGGTCCGAAAATCTCTGCCGCCATCAGCGGGTTATCCCAACTCACATCGTCCACCACCGTTGGAGCTAAGTAACGATTGCTTGGATTCGACTGACCGCCAACTAGGATTTTTTGATCTGTTAAGAGAGCCGTCAGCCGATCGAGGTGAAACCTGTTTACTACCTTGGCATAGTCTGGGCTTTGAGCCGGATCATCCCCATAGAGTTCTTTGATTGCTTGAAGCAATGCTGCTACAAACTGATCTTTGATTGCTCGATCGACCAATAAATAATCTGGGGCAACACAAGTCTGGCCAGTATTGATGAACTTGCCCCAGGCTATCCGCTTGGCCGCTAATTTAATAGGTACTGATCGATCAACAATGCAAGGACTCTTGCCGCCTAGTTCTAAGGTCACTGGTGTCAAATGCTGAGCTGCGGCTTGCATTACCAGTCGGCCTACTGTGGTGCTACCAGTAAAGAAAATATGATCGAATTTCTCGGTCAACAGCTTTTGCCCCACAGTTACGTCACCTTCAATGACTACGACATAGCCCGGATCAAAAATTTCAGCGATCAGCTTGGCCATTATTGCTGAAGTTTGCGGAGCATGTTCAGAAGGCTTAATGACTGTACAGTTGCCGGCAGCGATCGCTCCCACCAAAGGCGACAAAGCACTTTGAAACGGGTAGTTCCAAGGACTAATGATTAAGACCACTCCCAATGGCTGGGGCTGCACCCAGGCACTAGCCGGAAACACTGTGGCTGAAGTGGCGACGCGCTGAGGTTTGACCCATTTCTTGAGTTGTTTCAGCGCAGTTTGGATTTCCTCCAGCATCTTTAGTTCAAAGTAAGCTTCGTAAGGTGCTCGCCCTAAATCTTCTTGCACTGCGGCGATGATCTGGTCTTGCTGGGCGATCACGGCAGCCTGGAGTTTGCGCAACTGGGTGAGCCGAAATTTGATCGGTCTGGTTTGCCCGGTGGCAAAGAAGTCTCGCTGCTGTTGGAGCAGTTGACTGATTGTTTCTGGGAGATTATCGATTATCTCAGCAGACCAAGTAGGTAAAGCATCGGGTACGATCATAGGAGCACAGCAGTTTGGATCTTCATTTTCTCGAAAAATCGTCGATCTAGCAACTTTCACTTTAGGCTAAGGGTGGTGGCATCTTCGACTACTAGCTCAGGAGGCATAAGCCGGAAATGGGCGAAGGCATGTTCAGTTTCTTGGTTGGCTGTTTCTCGAAATAGTTTGGCGAAGTCGCCCATGCCTAGTTTTTTGGCTATGTCGGCGAAAATAGGTATTTGCGATTGGCCATCGATTCGCTCCCGAAGGCATCTGGTCGGGGAATCTGATCTCGAAATTAAATCCGATTATCTCTATAGATTGCTTAGTTTGTATACCTATGATTGAGAAATCAAACCAGCATCCATCGACTCGTTCAAGATAGTTTAGAGAATCAAGATTTTTTATTCTTTTGAAATTCTTGGCTCCATTGACTCCACCTTCTATTTTAAATTCGTTGCTTTTGTCAAGTTTTACTAGGCTACGGATAATATGTGGTTCGATTTTCAGTATGTCTTGCTCAAAAGCAACTTCTAAAATACTGATGATTTTTTGGAATAACTTTGTAGACTGGTATAGTTTTTCAGGCTTTTCTATTTTCAGTAAAGATGGCTGGAATATTCGATTTTCGATCTCCAAACACATATTTAGCCAGTTTGCT
>JAYUSV010000500.1:0-3422 GCA_043755495.1 Synechococcales cyanobacterium | reverse complement strand
CTCCTTACGGCATTAGTGGTTTAGAAAGCAGCAGTATCAAGTGTCTTTCCCATAGTATATCGTGCTCAGCAACTAGACCACCTTCACCTGACCATTCTTTTTCTAGTAGTCGTACTTCTAATTCTAATAATCTCCGATAGGTGAGAGAGTATTCGGTGACGGGATGTTTCCAAGATTCTTCTTTGCGGCGTTCGTAGGCTTGGATAAATTTTTTGCGGCCACTATCGCTGAGCCATACTTGTTTGCCCCGGCGAGTAAAGTCTTCGGCTACATCCCATTGGCCACGATTGATCGAGGTGATCACTACCATGTCTACGAGAGGTACTCGAAAGATTTCCATGAGGTCGAGGGCTAGTGGTGGGGCTTGGGTGCGGGGTTGATGATAGAAGCCTAGTGATGGCTCTAAGCCGACGGCAAGAATGGCGTTCATGATGTCTTTGAGCAGTAAGGAGTAGCCAAAACTGAGTAGGGCGTTGGCTCGATCGAGTGGGGGGCGGCGGTTGCGTCCGTTGAAGTGCATTTCTGGAGGGACTGTTTCTAGGAGAAGTCGATCGAATGCGCCAAAATACAAGGCTGCGAGGTTGCCTTCGATGCCGAGGAGCGAGGCGGGGGAGGTGGCGGTGGCTACTTGTTTGAGCATGGCTTTCATTTGATCGATCGCTGGCTGAAGATCGTTATTATTGTTATTGCGTTTGCCGCGCATCAAAAATTTCCGTTGGCTTTGGCCGCGACAGGTGACTAGTTGTTTGGCGAGGGTGAGGCACTGTTCGGGTTGGCTGAGGGCGGCGTATTGGGCGAGGCGGCGCTGGATGCTGCCTTGGCGACTGTCGAAGCTGCCGAGGTAGCGACCGCCACCAGAAACAAAGTGGATGCCGATGCCCTGTTCGGCGCAGAAGTAGAGGGCTTGGGTGGAGATTTGGGAGAAGCTGTGTAGCACTACTTGGCCGATTTGGCGGGCGGGGACTTTTTCGACTAGGGCTTTTTTGCGGGAAATTTTGAGTTGTTCGCCGCTTTTACCGATGGTGGTGCCCGGTTCTAGGACGTGGAGAATTTGGCGTTCGTCGTCGGCGGGGAAGAGTCTGATGGGCTGCCATTCTTTGTCGTGAGCAAGGCGGGCTTCTTCGGGGAGGCAGACAGGGGCGAGGGAGCAGGGTGGGCAGAGGCGTTCGTTGTCGGTGACTGGGGGGCGACAGGGTGAGGCGCGAAGTATTTTAGCTCGATCGATGGCTGCCCGCACGTCTTGGCGACCGATTTCGTCGAGGGGGATGTGGACTATGACGTTGTCGGCGTGGTAGCGGATGCGGCCTTCGGTGATGGAGATATCTAGAGATAGTTCTAGGAGGTAGGCGTAGGCGAGTATTTGAATTCTGTCGCTTTCCCAGGCTTGGGGGTGGTCGTTGTCGTCGCGGCAGCAGCGCCCGCGTTTGTGTTCGTAGGGGATGGTTTGGCCGTCGCGGGTGCGGAGGGCATCGACACGGCCACGTAAGCCTAGTTCGCTGCTTTCTAAGAATAGTTCTTCCCAGTCTTCGTCTTCTTTTTTTTCGAGTTCTACGTGGAGTCTGCGTCCGGCGAAGACTGCGGCATCTTGGGTGTAGAGTTCTTCGACTTCTTCGAGGTAAAAGAGGCGGGGGCAGTAGGCAAGGGCATGAAGGGCGGATACACGGATGGTGTTGGTGTCTTGGGCAAGCATTTTGGTTGGCCGGTGGGTGAATGAATCTACTATGGCTGGGGGACTATGCAAATTCCTTGCACTCTAGTTTTTAATTCAGCAAAATGGCTTAAATAGTTGATATGTATTAAAGTAATAGCGCTGCAATGGGGGAGTTGCTAGATCGAGTTGCTGCTCTAGATCCAGAGTTGCTTAAGTTAGTATTTAAAAAAAGTTCGGAGGCTTGACAATATATCTGTATCTAGGTTACGAATAATGTATTCGCCAAATCCAAATGAGGCTGACAATAATGACAACTGAATTAGCTCAAATTCTCCAGTCGATTAAAGAGTCTGAAGTTAGGCTGGAAAACAAGATAGACACATTTAATGAGCGGTTTGATAATTACCAGAAAGCCACTCAGTGGGTCGTATCCCTTGCCTTCAGCCTTATTGCTTCTGCTACGGTCATCACGGTCATATCTAGCGTGTTTCGGCGATGAATTTCTGAGGTTAGAAGGAAAAAATCTGTTCAAAGTTTGGGTAATCTACTATACGCTTAATGCCTTACGGCATCAGTGGTTTAGAAGACATTAACGGTTCCTGGGCTGTACTGAGAAACTTGTGCCCAACGCCTTACGGCATCAGTGGTTTAGAAGAGCGGGGGCTAGACCCCTGACCTAGAACAGTCTCGTAGACACTTTTGCAAGCACCTGCGATCGAACCCACAATCAACACCTCTAAATCCTGTTTCAGACATTTTACCATCTCCTCAAACCATTGCACCTAAAGGTTTTACAACTTTGCAAGCACCTCTAGAGCGATCGCAACCCAGCAAACCATTGATCCAAAAGCATCTCAGCTCATTTAGTAACCCGATCGAATCATACAAGCAGAGGTGCCTGCAAACCAAGTAAAGTCTAAATAAGTAGTTTTGCTGTAGCATCTTTGTTGCTAATATCATTTTTTGCGTCGTGCTCAACGCCTTGCGGCATCCCAGATAATCGATAGTTTATCGACTCACTGTTAAAGTAGGCTGTTTAAGAGTCCAAGTCCAAGCTTCATCTGGTGGATCTGTCGTTGGTTCCTCGATCGGCGCATACAGCAAACTCGTTGTTTGGCTATTATCCGATCGATCAATTCCCACCGTCAAACGATAAGAACCCTTCATGGGCTTACCCTTAGAATCCATCTGCACATACCACTTTGCCAAAGGTGGAGCAGTTAAGATATCAATCCGATCAAACAACAAATTGTTGTCACCGGCAAAAGGCAAACCATAACGCGATTCATCCAACTCACCAGCCAAGCCTAGCTTGACTTTTTCTAGTAAGCCATTGTCTTCACTGCGTACCCCGATCGCCATATGGAAACCCACCAGCAGCTCTCGCTTGACTGGAGTAATCCAAAACTTGGCACCATGAGTACGCGGCTTCAAATCATCCTTACCAGAACCACCTACCGGATAACTATGGAGCTGTTGATACAAAGTACACACTTCACTATTAGTCTCTGGCATAGTACCTAAAGCTATTTCCAGCATTGGCAAATCTTTTCTGATTAATGTAGTAACACCAGGAGTAAGGTCACGCATTTCAATTCCGGCCAAATTTAGCACTAATCCAAAAGCTGCCGAAGGTGGCATAATCGGGCTAGTTGCTCGATATACACCTGCTTGAAACCCTCGAAAAGCAGCGAAAGGCGCTTTAATTTCTAACCATAAAACTCCCATTTATTTGCCCCCAGCAGGCAAAAAAGCATTAGCTAGTTCTGCC
>JAYUSV010000499.1:0-3423 GCA_043755495.1 Synechococcales cyanobacterium | reverse complement strand
CACTTTCAGCTGATCAGTCCATCAAAATCAGGCTTTCTCAAGATATCTATCAAATCCTTGCTGTACAAGGATTTGAAGTACTTGTGTCCGGCAGTCAGGTTGGCGGATGGAATACAGCAGACTCATCGAATAGACTTGTTGATCGAGGTGGTATAGCAATAATAAAATTATTGTCGAATCTTCATCTACCACCAATTTTTAACTACCCATGAAAAAAACATCTTCGACAAAAGCCCGTTTCTGGCAAATTGTAATCATCACAACCACAATCATCAGCGGATCGGCAACTCCATCTAGCGCGTTTACCCTAGGGGGAATTGTCAAAGAAATTAAACAAAGCGCAAACTCATTAATTGATCAAATTCGCAACGCTCCAGGCATTAGCGACGTTTTAAAAAAAACCAACGAAATCACCACTCTTTTTGGACCAGAAATTCAGAAAATTGCCAACATTTCTCAAGCCGATTTCAACAAAATACAAGGCGTTCTTGGACAACTATCTCCCAGCGCAGCCAAAGAGGCGATCGATAACAAAAAGACTTCGCCAGAAGCCGCTCCTACTACAGTTCATCAGGGTAAAGGTGCATTGGCAGCTAGTGAACTAGCAGCCGATCAAGAATTAGGTTTAGAAGCCCAAAAAATCCGTAAACAAAACATCGAAGAAGCTGCTCAGCTTACGGATGGTGCCAACTCAGCGGCAACAGCATCTGAGAATAGCGCCCAAGAATCACAATCGGTAAACTCATCTCAAGACATCTTAAAATTACTCTCCAAGCAATCTGGTAACCAAGCGGCCATCCTGGCAGCTCAAACCAGACTCCTTGCTCTACAGCACAACAACATGCAAGATGTCAAAACCCAGCTGGCTGTGGTGAACCAGGCTAATGCTAGTTTTGAGCGCCGCCAAGAAGGAGAAGTCCAGAAGAAAATTATTGACCAAAATGAATCTTATGCCGCTGCAATTCAAAACAAAGTGCGCAGCTATGTACAGGAAGGATACTAAACTCATCGAACCACCAGAAACCATGAGCTTGTCATATTTTTGTGATATTATCTTGGGCGGTACTGTCAAAAATTCGTTCGGCACTCTAAGGTCATAGCAGCGCGTGAAAATTTTAGTTATAGGTAGTGGTGGAAGAGAACATGCAATAGCATGGAAGCTGCTGCAATCCCCCAAAGTCACTCAAGTTTTGTGCGTTCCGGGCAATGGCGGCACGGCTAAACTCGATCGATGCCAAAATCTCTCTTTTCGGATCGATGACTTTGCCGGTATCACCAGACTGATCGAAACCAACGGCGTGCGCATGGTGGTAGTTGGCCCAGAAGTGCCTTTAGCCAAAGGAATTGTAGACCACCTGCAAGAAAAACGCATTCCGGTCTTTGGGCCAGTGCAAGCCGGAGCCAGAATAGAATCTAGCAAATCTTGGGCCAAAGAAATGATGCTAAAGGCCGGAGTACCTACAGCCAAATCGGAGACCTTTAAAAATAGCGAAGCTGCTAAGGAATATGTACGAGCGCAGGGTGCGCCGATCGTGGTCAAAGCCGATGGTTTAGCCTCTGGCAAAGGAGTAGTAGTCGCCGAGACAGTTGTAGAAGCCGAAACCGCGATCGATCAGCTTTTTGCCCAAGGCTTCAAACTACTGGTAGTCGAAGAATTTTTGACCGGCGAAGAACTCTCGGTGTTAGCCATCACCGATGGCATTACCATTACGCCATTACTGCCCGCTCAAGACCACAAGCGCATCGGCGATGGTGATACTGGTAACAACACTGGCGGCATGGGTGCTTATGCTCCGGCCCCGATCGGCACTCCCCAGCTCATGGCGCGGGTACAAAAAGAAGTCTTAGAACCAATGCTCAAGGCTTTCCAAGATGAGGGTATTGACTACCAGGGTATTCTTTACGCCGGATTGATGGTTTATCCTGATGGTAACTTTGGCGTATTAGAATTTAACTGTCGATTTGGCGACCCCGAAACCCAGGCGATTTTGCCTTTGTTAGAAACACCTTTAGTAGATCTATTTACCGCCTGCATCGAACGAAAGTTGGCCAATATTATGCCTTTGGTGTGGTATCCAGCCGTAGCTACCTGCGTCGTGGTCTCAGCTCAGGGTTATCCCAGCAATTTTATTAAAGGTCAACCGATTACCAGCGTGGCGGCACCGGTCAACAACACAATTATTTTCCAAGCGGGTACCCAGTTTGTGCAAGGGCAGTTGGTGACTGATGGCGGTAGAGTGCTGGGTGTGACTGCTTTTGCTAGTAACTTTGCCGAGTCGATTAGCTTGGCTTACCAGGCGATCGACAGCGTGCATTTCGATGGCATGTATTTCCGCCGCGATATTGGTCAACGAGCTTTAAAGTAGCCATAAGTATTTACAATCTAGTTTTTCTGAAGCGGGTATACTAAAAAGAACGTTTTTCATAGATGCTCTTAGCGCTCGATCGACCATGTTTGCAGCAATTCAACGTTTTTGGGAAGTAATTGCTAACTGGTGGACTGAGTTCACCCTGCAAACTAAGCTCATGGCGGCGGCAACCTTAGTGGTATCGCTGGTGGTGAGTGGTGTGACTTTTTGGGCCGTAAACACCATTCAAGTAGATGCTCGCATGAGCGACACCCGCTTTGGCCGAGATTTAGGACTATTATTAGCGGCCAATGTTACTCCCCAGTTAGCCGATAACAACCTGACCGAATTTGCCCGCTTCGCTAACCGCTTTTATAAAAGCACCACTAGCCTGCGCTATATTCTCTACGCCGATGCCACTGGCAGCATTAGGCTAGGGATTCCCTTTTCCGAATCAGAAGTTCAGAACTCTTTGATGATTGAGCGGCGGATTCAGCTCCCGGACAATTGGCAAGATAGTAATAATATTTTAACCCGGCAACACCTCACGCCCAATGGGGTGGTGACTGATGTGTTTGTGCCGGTAGTACATGAAGGAAAACCTTTGGGGGTCTTAGCTTTAGGCATTGAGCCAAATCCTACCGTAGTAGCCTCATCTGGTTTGACCCGCGATGTGACAATTGCCGTGTTTGTGTCGATTTGGGTAATGGTGATTTTAGGCGCAGTGTTTAATGCCCTGCAAATTACCAAACCAATCAAAGAGCTGTTATCGGGAGTGCAAAATATTGCTACCGGCAACTTTAAACAGCGGATCAACCTGCCTTTAGGCGGTGAGCTGGGTGAATTGATTTACAGTTTTAACGAAATGGCCGAAAAACTAGAAATTTATGAAGAACAAAACGTCGAAGAATTAACCGCCGAAAAAGCTAAGCTAGATACCCTGGTTTCGACAATTGCCGATGGCGCAGTGCTGATCGACAAAGAACTCTCGATCGTTTTGGCTAACATTACTGCCCGCCGTTTCTTTGGGTGGGAGCAAGAAGTGGTGGGGGTAGAAATTCTGCAAGTGTTACCC
>JAYUSV010000498.1:0-10578 GCA_043755495.1 Synechococcales cyanobacterium | reverse complement strand
TTCGATTGGGTCGGCATCCAATTCAGCTTTATATAAGGAAAAAATTTAAAACGCTGTTGATCGATCGAATCCGGCAATGTGACGGAGCCAAGGACTTTAAGAGAACCAACAACGGTTTATTAAAGCGTACCTCACAGCTCAAAATGCGTGAAGCGCTAAACCAAAGAGGAAACACCCAAATTCAAAAAATGTTGATTTTGCATCGGGTACTAATTGACTCTAAATTTTACACGCCCCAGCCCCAACCCTCAGATTACACAATGCTACACGAAGCATACCAAGAAGCACTTAACGTTAAAAAACTATCAAATTGTAGCTTGTCACAAACCCAAGAGCGTTTGACCGAGTTAGGCTCCGCAATTAGGAACTACGGAAATAGCTACACGCGCTCACTAAACGAAAAAATTGGCGATCACGACAGTGAATTACTTGATAGATTCAGCAATCACAGCTATGGCAATCCTCTAGAGAATTGTCTAAAGCTGGAGCGACGACACCAAGCTGAAGAGCTTAAGATGCAGGTGCATGCACAGCTCCAAAACCTACCTCCTATTCAAATGGAATCTTTTTGGTTGAAAGCTAATGGGCAAAATGACTGCCAGATTGCCAAGATCCAGTCGATTGGAGCTGGTTCTACAGTCAAAAGACGCAGGGATAAAACTATCAGCAAAGCACTTAATATACCGATTGCAAATGACGACTTCTCTAGCATAGTAGACAGCTATTTAGAGGTGGCTCATCAATACTTCAAAGATCACGCGAAGTGAATTTTTCTCAAACCCTTGGAATTCATCTGGTTAGTTTCCAAGGGACTATGCGATTATTGTACCCCATCAATTCAAGATTTTTTTCCAAACCAAAAAGCCCAGCTCGAAGGCTGGGCAATCGATCAACTAATTCCAAAAACTACTTAATAAACAGCATTTCTTGGTAAGTAGGTAATGGCCACAAGTCGTCAGCTACTTCTGCTTCTAGAGCATCAGCGTATTGACGAACCTCATCCATTGCTGGACGAATGCTCTTAGCGGCGTGCTGCATGTGGTCTTCCACTGTGGCAAATTCATGCTTGTGTAAAGCAGTGCTCAGCGCTTCCACACTGGTTAACAGCGACTTAGTTAAACCAGAAACCTTATTGATTTCCGACATTCCAAAATCGGCACCAATTTCTTTCATCTTGCCAGCAGTCGTGGCCAAATCGGTTAGATAATGGGCTGCCGCTGGGTAGATCGAAGTTTTCGCCATGTTAATGACCAACTTAGCTTCTACATCGATCGAGTTAATATATTGCTCAGCATAAGTTTCAAAACGGCTTGCCAACTCAGCAGGAGAAAGCACTTCCATCTTCAAAAACAGCTCCTCGATTTTGCTCTCTTTTAGCACGGGCAAAGCATCAGCAGTAGTCCGTAGATTGGCCAAGCCTCGCTGCTCTACCGCCATCTTGTGCCATTCTTCCGAATAACCATTGCCATTGAAAATCACCGCGCTGTGATTTTCCATTACTTCTTTGAGCACAGCTAAGGTCGCATCATTGATGCTAGCACCGCCTGCAGTGGCCGCTTCCAGTTTATCAGCCATCCAAGTCAACGATTCAGCCAAGATGGTATTCATCGCCACCAAAGGACCAGAGACAGCTTGACCAGAACCCACTGCCCGGAACTCAAAACGGTTGCCAGTAAAAGCAAAAGGAGAAGTGCGGTTGCGATCGCCGGCATCCTGCAACAGCAATGGCAGAGTGTTCACACCCATATTCATGGTGCCTTTGCGCTGAGAGTCTTTTAACTCACCCTTTTTAATTTGCTCAAACACATCGGCAATCTGAGAACCCAAATAGATCGAAATAATTGCTGGTGGTGCTTCATTGGCTCCTAAGCGGTGATCGTTACTAGCCGAAGCAATAACCGCTCTGAGCAACGATCCGTATGTGTGGATACCGCGAATTACGGCCCCACAGAAAGTCAGGAATTGCAGATTGGTATGAGGATCATCACCAGGATCGAGCAAGTTGCCCTGAGTTTTATTACCCACCGACCAGTTAACATGCTTACCAGAACCGTTGATGCCAGCAAAAGGCTTCTCGTGCAATAAACATACAAAACCATGCTTCTTAGCAGTGTTCCGTAGCACAGTCATTAACAACTGTTGATGGTCGGCAGCGACGTTAGCCGCTTCATAAATTGGGGCAATTTCAAACTGGCCAGGAGCCACTTCGTTGTGACGGGTTTTGGCCGGGATACCCAAACGATAGAGTTTTTCCTCTACCTCTTGCATAAACACTTGTACCCGCTCTGGGATGGCCCCAAAGTAGTGGTCATCAAACTGCTGACCCTTAGCTGGAGGTTTGCCAAACAGAGTACGGCCAGACAGCATTAGGTCAGGACGGCTGTTAACGAAGTTAACATCTACCAAAAAATATTCTTGTTCAGCGCCACAGCTAGAGTTAACTGGGGCAACTTCGGTGTTACCCAAAGCCTTCAATACTCTGGTTGCTGCCTTGTTCATGGCTGCATTCGATCGCAGCAATGGAGTCTTTTTATCTAAAGCTTCCCCAGTCCAAGATACAAACACTGTCGGAATACAGAAGGTCATGCCATTATCTGTTTCCATGATGTAGGCCGGGCTAGTGACATCCCAAGCGGTGTAACCTCTGGCTTCAAAGGTCGATCGAATGCCACCGTTAGGGAATGAAGAACCATCTGGCTCACCTTGTACCAGCAACTTACCTTCAAACTCAGTAATTGCTGAGCCGTCGCTCTTGACCGAAACAAAACCATCATGCTTTTCAGCGGTGGCATTGGTCAAAGGATAAAAAACGTGAGAATAGTACAGCGCCCCTTTAGAAATTGCCCAATCTTTCATGGCCGTAGCCACTACGTCAGCTAGGGAACCATCCAAAGGCTCACCGGCTTGGATAGTCTTTTTCAAAGATTCAAAAACGTTTCCTGGCAAAGACTTTTGCATCTTTTCTAGGTTAAAAACGTCTACGGCCCACATTTCTTCTAATTTTTTGGGAGCCTTGGCCGGTTTGGGTTCTCTGCTGGCAATTAGTTGAATTGCCTGAACGCGCGACATATTTCCACTCATGACTTTAAAATTCCGCTAGCTAACTCTGTGAGATCCTATAGATAGCAGATAATAGTGTTCCGTATCAAATGATACAAAACGCTGCAAGTGCAGATTTATTTAGGTTTTCGCTGGCTGTTCAGAATGTCAATTTTGGCGATTCACTAGTTTTCCACGCTTTCAGCTTTTTCCCACCAACAGTTTAAGGGGTAGTACAGTACTGGCATCCAGAGGCTGCTGAGGATGGCACTGGCCAAAGCTACTTGTTGATAACGCAGCCAGATCGGGCTACTTGCAACATCAACGAAATTAGTACGGGTCTGTAAAATATATTGGATCGCAGTGACCGCTTCGGCAATGCCGGCCATAAAAAAAGTAATGATGGCGATCGAGACGACTTCTTCTTGGATATAGCGCTGTTTTTGCAGCAAAGCCGTCAATACTCCCACTGCCACTAAGCTAAAGATATGAGAGGGCGTGTGACTGCCACTTAGACCATCTTGAATTGCCCCTAGGGCTATTCCGGCTACCATCGCTTCCCAGACAGATCGCTTTACACTCCAAGCTACCACCCACATCATGAGCCAATTAGGAGCAATGCTAATTAGCTCCATTCCTGGCCAGCGGGTAGGAACTAGCAAAGCGCAGAGCAGTACCGAAAACCCAATGACTAAGACATTGAGTAACGTCAAACTAGTTTTAGAAAGGTTATCAATCTTGATCATTTTTAGTCGGATCATTTTGGGTCGGACGGGGGATCAGTTAATGGTTTGGGAGCAGCTTCCAAATTAGCCTGTTGAGCGGGATAAATCTGCAACCATTCCAAGGCATTAATCGGGGCAGTGAGTTTAATGATCGCTTCTGGGGCAGGGACTTTAGCCAAATCTATCTGTACAATTTTACCCACAACCAGGCCGCCTGGATATAACTGACTGACAGTAGAAGTAACCACCGTATCATTAACTTTCACATCGGGAGTTTTATCAAAAAACTGCATTACTAGTCGATCGGATCGATCGCTGTTACCTTGGATATAGCCCATATGCCGACTGCGCGAGATCATCGCCCCAATCCGGCTGCTAGGATCGGTAGAAAGCAAAACTTGGCTGGTATGAGGAGTCACATGAGAAACTCTGCCCACTAAACCTTTGCCATCGAGGGCGATCGAACCAACCTGCACTCCATCACTAGATCCTTTGCCTATGACAATTTGCTGCCACCAGTTATCGGCACTGCGACCAATGACTTTTGCCACCGTGATCGGCTTGGTTTGCGAGCCATCATTATTTGGCTCTAGTAATTTTTTCATTTTGGCATTTTGTGCCTTCGCCTCGGCCAACTCCAGCTCTAGCTGCTCAGCCCGACTATCCGCCACCACTGTAGGGCTATAGGCATTGGGCTGAAAAGGCAATGAAATAGTTCGATAAATTTCCCAAATCGCTGCTGCTTGGGTGTGCCACAAAATCGCCCCACCAGTAATCGCTACGGCCGAACCCACTAACTTGCCAGCGTTTTTACCCCACCAGCGCTTTGCCGAAAAATTCATGAAAGTCCACTCACTCAACTAAATTCAATATGCCACCGACTCACTGCTAAAACACACCGCTGATTTGCTGAACTCTAGGAAACACAGCGCCAGTCTCAAAGCTGGTTGCAACGCGTGTAATTTATCCACACCAAACCTAGGGACTTACCCCTAAGAAAATCTATTTCAACAACTATTCTTAAACAGTGCGAGATTTAGCAGTAAAAACCCGTTCTAGTTGTTTGAAGTTTTCGAGTACCAAACCAGTACCCTTTACCACACAGGTGAGGGGATCATCGGCAATATGAGCGACGATACCAGTCTCGTGACTGATCAGTGTATCGATGCCTCTGAGTAAAGCTCCACCACCGGCCAGCATAATGCCTCGATCGATAATATCCGAAGCCAATTCTGGAGGCGTGCGCTCCAATGTGCGCTTGACTGCTTCCACAATCACCGAAAGCGGCTCAGACATACTTTCTCGAATTTCTGGAGCTTTGATGGTCACTGTCCGAGGTAAGCCAGAGAGCATGTGTAAACCACGCACCTCCATATTCATGTCGTCATTGGGCGTAGGGTAGGCTGATCCCACATTAATCTTGATTTCTTCAGCAGTTCTTTCCCCAATCACCAAGTTATGGACTTTCTTCATGTACTGAATGATCGAGTCGCTGAGTTCGTCGCCCGCGACTCGCACCGAGTCGCTAATGACTGAACCCTGTAAGCTGAGTACTGCTACTTCGGTAGTTCCCCCACCAATATCAATAATCATGTTGCCAGTAGGCTCAGCCACTGGCAACCCAGCTCCGATCGCCGCTGCTACTGGCTCATCAATCAAAAATACTTCGCTAGCTCCGGCCTGTTGAGCTGCTTCCATTACTGCCCGTCGTTCTACTTCAGTTACACCACTAGGGATGCCGATCACGATCCGGGGTCGTACCAAGTTATTACCTTCATTGGCTCGCTGAATGAAGTGTTTTAACATCACTTCTGCTGTAAAGAAGTCGGCAATTACCCCATCGCGCAGAGGTCTGATGGCAATCACGTTACCCGGAGTTCTACCCAACATTCTTTTGGCTTCTTCACCCACTGCCAACGGAATATTTTTAATTTGATCCATCGCTACCACCGATGGTTCTTGCAATACTATCCCTCTACCGGCAACATACACCAAGGTGTTCGCAGTTCCCAGATCCATTCCCATATCGCGGGACATCGAAAATCGATTAAAAAATTTCATTTGTTAAAGCACTCCCAAGATAAATTCGACCAACTTTCAGTAATTCTTGTTACCAGCATTTACGATGCTGAATGCCGTTGCTCAAAACTAGACCACCACACGAATACATCATAACCTTCATCAGACGATGACGCTATGCAAACGACCACCCAGATTAGGGCAAATTGAGCCAGTTGGCGGCAGTCGATATACTGACTTTAGACTCTACGCGATTTTTGATCTAAAGTCCATCAACTGGTGGCCAAAATCGACATTCTCAATTACAATTTTATTGCGTACAAAAATACCAAAATTATGAATATTAACTCTGTACATCTCGTTGGTCGAGTGGGTGGTACTCCCGAAATCAAGTATTTTGAAAGCGGTAGTGTCCTCTGCACTCTGACCATGGCTGTCAATCGTCGATCGAAGAACAATGACCAAACTGACTGGTTTAGCTTAAAAATCTGGGGCAATACGGCCAAGATCGCCGCTGATTACGTGAAGAAAGGCTCATTGATTGGCATTCAAGGCTCCCTAGAAATTGAATCTTGGAGCGATCGCAATACTGGCAATGAGCGCTCTAGCCCCGTGATCAAAGTAGAACGGCTAGATTTGCTAGGTTCTAAGCGCGATCAAAATGAGGGCGGCGACTACAGCGGTGGTGATATGTAGTATCACCAAATTGCTAAGGTTGTTTGGGGATCAAATAAATTTTAAATAAATTTTATCGGTGGCCAGGGCAAATGCAATTTCCTGGCCATTTTGCGCTTTATTTTGACGGGATCAGCAAATAAAATTTTTGTTCTACCCGGCGCTGACAGATTTTGGCGCCTCAATTATTACTGAACTTGGGCGGGGAGTTTGGAGCCGATCGATAATCTCAATCAACTCCCGTTCAAAAGTCACCTGCGCTCGATTGGTGCGACCACCAATCAACAACTGTTGATCTTTGTTCACGGCCCACACCTGAGAGTGGGAAAAATAACTCATCATCACCCCAGCCATCAACAGACCAAAGCCCAAATAGACTACTGGTACCCCTGGATCAGCTTTGATCTGGAGTCCGGTGCTGCCGACTACTTTTAGAATTTGCAGCTTGACACCGTTGACCTCGATCGCCCCGCCTTCTCGCGCACTACCAATCAACTGACCAGCCGTGTCATAAATAAGTACCGTTCCCTGCAAATCCTTAGCTAATACCGAAACTCCGGCACTTAAATCGGGCTTAGTCGGAATCCAAGTACCCCAAATTCGGGCTTTCTCGGTGCCCAACTGCGCCATGGGTAGCTGAAAAACTGGGCTGTTGTTAATCTTCACCCGTACTGCAGAAATGCCCCAGTCGGTCTGATAAAAAGTCACGCCTTTATAGATCAAGGGCTTGTTCACATAAATAGTCTCGGTTTTTAGCTCTTTACCCTGAGCATCAATCACTTTCAGATCGGAGTAGAACTGGTCGATATCTCCAGCCGGACTGTAATCGATATGAAAATCTTTGACTTCGACCAAATAATCCCTTGGCACCTGACCCTTAGACCATTGACCAGCTTCGATCACATTTTTGACTTGGAAGGTTTCTCCTGCTGGAATCATTTCTTGGGCTAAGAACCCAGTCAAAGCACCAATGACTCCGCCAATCAGCACAATAATCATTCCTAAATGGACGACGATCGGGCCAATTTTGCCAATTAATCCTTTGCGGGCATAGAGCTTATCGCCTTCTTGAAATACCTTATATTTTTTGGCGGCTAATTCTGGCAAAAGCTGGGAAATATTGGAATCAACGGCTGCACTCAAGGCCAGCTTCTGAAAAAAGCGAGGTTGATCATAAAATCGCCAACGTCGGGCTGATTTCAGAGCCGGTAACTGAGTCGTAAAAGTACAGGTGGCCAAACTAATGCCAAAGAAAGCCAGTAGACCCAGGTACCACCAAGTACGATATACATGGTCTAAACCGGCCACCTGAATTACTTTCCAGCTCAAAAAGCCAAATAGAGCCGGGTGCTCGGGGTAATTGGTTTGATAATAAGCAGGAGGTTGACCTTGCTCAATGACAGTGCCCGCAATACTAAAAAAGGCAATGATCAGCAGCATGGATATTGCCAGTTTAAGATCGGCAATTTTGGCGATTATATTTCGCCGAAACCATCTCTGTAATTGCTCTAGGTTACTTAAGGATGCGGAAGAATCGATCATTTACGCTATAAAGTTTATTTATCTCTCGATTTTATCGCAATCTATGGAATCTAGACAGTTGTAGAGCATAAAAGCGTTATTCTTTCCTGATAAATCATTTTCCTTTGGCAGAATTAAGCGAACGGGCAGGTATTAAGCTGAAAATATATGTGGCAATCCTAAATGAGTTGACGGATCAGATCGGCTTGAAAGTCTTGTGCAGCAACAAACTAATTCTGCATCTGATTTCGGAATGCTACAGCCTGTTCTTGTCAAGTGTCATGATTTTCTTGCATCAAGATTCTTTTCTAGAAGGGCTTTCAGCCTTTAGGAACAATACAGTTGACGCGACGAGGCTGTATGGTTTCAACTAGTTAGAAATTTAGTATACCGTGATACTTTATGGCTTATTAGTATCTGTTAAGTTTGTCTTGGTCTGTAACAGATATCGTTTAACACAATTATATCCAACTTAGGCTTGTATCTAGATTAGCTAAAGAAAGTTTGGCCTGTTTTTTTCGCTCTGAAAATGAGAGACACAGTTTTTGACCCTAATCTAAGCAAGGCTTACTGAAAGGCTCGTGATGTTATAGTGGTTCCGGCTCGGATAAAGTGAATCTAGGTACCTGAAAGCCTTTCTAGGCAAAAACTACCTGCGCCACACTTGACCCGGAACCGCTGTAACTAGTATTCTTCCTTTCTATAGAAATCAGATTCAGAATTAGTTTGTTGTTGCACAAAGCTTTCAAGCCGATCTGATCCGTCAACTGATTTAGAGTTGCTACAGATAAACTATTGCATCTACCAAGCTCAGATTCACGAACCCAACTTAGTTAACATTAGCTTCATGAAAATCACAGAAGAAGATCTGCCACTTTTTTCTAGCTTGGTCGAAATTGCGCAGTACAGAGCATTATATCAGCCAAATATTAAGGCATTTGCATTCCTTGCTGATGGCAAAACAGAAAGTAGTATATTAACTTACAGCGAGTTAGATCTCCAATCTAGAATAATTTCAAGTAAGCTACAGTCACTCACTAAGGTTGGCGATAGAGTACTTTTAATGTACCCACCAGGACTTGAATTTATAACTGCTTTTTTGGGCTGCTTGTATGCTGGGGTTGTTGCGGTTCCTGTGTATCCACCTAAACGTAATCAACACAACCAACGGTTACAATCTATTGCTGACGATGCTCAAACGAGGATTGCATTATCAACTACTTTCATCCTAGAAAACAGTGAAAAAAGCTTACGAAAAGACCCTAATTTATCTTCATTCAACTACTTAGCTACAGATGAAATAATTCATTGTCAAATCGATGATAAAGAGCCTGTTTCCACAAGTAGTGATCTATTAGCATTCATTCAATATACTTCCGGGTCAACTGGTACACCAAAGGGAGTAATGGTAAGCCATGGAAATTTGATTCAAAACTCTGAATATATAAAACAATCCTTTGAATTAACAGTAGACAGCGTATCTGTAACGTGGCTACCAAGTTTTCATGATATGGGTTTGATTGATGGAGTTATACAGCCTTTGTATACGGGCTTTTTGGGTGTTTTAATGTCACCACAATCATTTGTTCAAAAACCAATTCAATGGTTGCAAGCAATTACAAATTATAAGGCTACTCACTCTGGCGGCCCTAATTTTGGTTATGAGCATTGTGTGAGAAATATTACTCCAGAACAAATGTCAGAAATTGATCTTAGAACATGGAGCAGTGCTTACAGTGGCGCTGAGCCTATCAGGAAAAACACTCTGACAACTTTTACTATGGCGTTTGAGTCTGCTGGTTTTTGCCCAAAATCCTTTTATCCATGTTATGGAATGGCTGAAACAACTCTGATGGTTTCAGGCGGTGAAATCAACAATCCTCCGGTTTATTGCGAGGTTTCAACTAACGCCCTGAAAAACAATATTGTGGTCGAAGGTAATGAGCTTAATGAAAACACTCAGAGTTTAGTAAGCTGTGGAAAGGTACGTCTTGACATGCAAGTAGCTATAGTAAATCCGGAAAGTAAAATAAGATGTTTGCCAAATGAAATAGGTGAAATTTGGGTCGCTGGTTCCTCGGTTGCACAAGGCTATTGGGGGAAGCCAGAGCAAACAAAACAGGTTTTTCAAGCTTATTCATCTGATGGTGGCGGGCCATTTCTAAGAACTGGTGACTTAGGCTTCCTAAAAAATGGTGAGGTATTTGTTACTGGGCGGATCAAGGATGTAATCATCATAAGAGGTCGTAACCACTATCCTCAAGATATAGAATTAACAGTTCAAAATGCAAATTGTGCCTTGCGAGCGGATGCGGGTGCTGCCTTCGCCATAGATTTAAATGGAGAAGAAAGACTGGTAATTGTACAAGAGGTACAGCGTGAGTATCTCCGAAGGTTAGATGTTGATCTTGTTGAAAATTCAATTCGTCAAGCTGTATCTGAAGAACATGGGCTTGAAGTTTATGGAATAGTGCTGTTGAAGACAGCAAGTATTCCGAAAACGTCTAGCGGTAAAATCCAGCGTCATGCCTGTAGAGATGGATTTTTGGCAAAAACATTAAACGTAGTTTCAGAATCTACCAATTGTTTGCAATTGTCA
>JAYUSV010000497.1:0-3442 GCA_043755495.1 Synechococcales cyanobacterium | reverse complement strand
CCCAGATTAATCATAGAAAAGCATCACCAACTTCTCTTGAAACCAAAGGAGACAATCAATGAATAAGGGCGAATTAGTCGATCAGGTTGCTGATAAGGCTGCTGTTACGAAAAAAGTAGCTGACACTGTACTCTCTGCCGCTTTAGAAGTGGTTATGGAAGCAGTATCGACTGGCGATAAAGTTACATTAGTAGGTTTTGGCTCCTTCGAGCCTAGACAACGTCAACAGCGGGAAGGTCGGAACCCTCGGACTGGCGAAAAGATGGATATTCCTGCAACCAAAGTACCGGCCTTCTCGGCAGGTAAGTTGTTTAAGGATAAAGTCTCAGCTTCCGACGAACCCGAAAAGCCAGCGGCTAAAGCTGCTGCCAAAAAGAAATAGGAAACTTTTGGATCAATCAAACCGGCCTACTCATGGCGGCAACTTGGTCTGGGCAGCTAGTATCGCTGGCTGCCCGGTCAACCAAATATTGGATTTTTCCGCTAGTATCAATCCCCTCGGTCTAGGATCGGGGGTGATTTCTGCTTTGCAACAACATTTATTGGACGTGGATAAATACCCGATTCCGGGGTACTTAGAGCTACGACAAGCTTTAGCTCAACGCTTACAGGTTTCTGAAGACTGGATTTTGCCCGGAAACGGAGCGGCGGAGCTGCTGACTTGGGCCGGCCGAGAGCTAGCTCAGTACCAAACCTTTTTGCTGGTTCCAGCTTTTAATGATTATGGTCGCGCCTTGCAAGCTTTTGATGCACCGGTCACCAAGCTGTCTTTGTTCGACTCTGAGGGTCAGCTATTAGATCTTGAGCAGATCTTGAATAATTCGGGAATTCCACCCAACTCTGCGCTGTTATTGAATAATCCCCATAATCCTAGCGGTGCCTTGTGGAATACTGAGGTTTTATTGCCCCTGCTCGATCGATTCTCTTTAGTAGTAGTCGATGAATCTTTTATGGATTTTGCCTCGCCCAGTCAGAGTCTGATTCCTTGGATTGCTGATCACGATAATTTAGTGGTGATTAGTTCTCTGACCAAATTTTACAGTTTACCCGGTTTGCGATTGGGTTATTGTGTAGCGCAGCCCGATCGACTAGCCCGTTGGCAAAGCTGGCGAGATCCTTGGGTGGTGAATCGGATGGCAGAGGTGGCTGGTATTGCAGCTTTAAATGATCAGGAGTTTATCGATCGAACTTGGGCCTGGTACAATTCTTGCCAAACTGCGTTGTATGAGGGCTTACAGCAGATTCCCAAGCTAACGGTATATCCCAGCGCCGCCAATTTCTTTTTACTACGGACGGTAAAACCTTTTACAACGATACAGACAGAGCTATTACAAGAGTTTCACCTGTTTGCTCGGGACTGCCTCAGTTTTCCCGAGCTTGGCAAGTATTACGGCAGAGTTGCGTTAAAGTCAGCAGATGATAATCATAGGCTCCTGACCGCTTTAGATAAAGTATGTACTTCTTGATTAATTAATTAACTCTATTGATATAGATGATTCGTCAAACACATTATTGAAACTCTATTCAGTTAGAAGAACTTAAAACTTCATCCAAGTTACTCTCGAATAAAGCTCACTGGTACTAATCCAATGCCCTCGTCATTTTATTGTTGTTTACGTTTGGCATTAACTGCTGCTGCCCGATCGAATGATGGACAAATATCAGCAAACTGGCAATTATCACAGTCTGCTTTACGGGCATTGCAAATAGCCCGACCGTGATAGATGCTCATAATTGAATAGTTTTCCCAGTCCTTTTGGGGGATGAGTTTCATTAATTCTTGTTCGATTTTCAGCGGATCGGTATTTTTGGTTAAGCCCCACAAATAACTAATTCGCTTCACATGGGTATCTACAGTCACGCCCACAATGATGCCATAGGCATGAGCAAGAGTGACATTGGCAGTTTTGCGGGCAACTCCGGGTAACGTTAGCAACTCTTCCATCACCGCCGGGACTTCGCCACCATAGACATCGACAATGCGACGGCAGGCTGCTTGAATATTTTTGGCCTTGTTGCGATAGAAACCAGTCGATCGAACTAATTCTTCTAACTCACTTAGTTCAGCATTGGCCATGCTAGGCGCATCAGGGAAGCGTCCAAACAGTTTGGGCGTCACAATATTCACTCGCTCATCGGTACATTGCGCCGACAAAATTGTTGCGACCAATAACTGCACAGGAGTCTCGTAATCTAAACTACAGGTAGCATCAGGATAATGCTCATGCAGGCGGCGCATGATTTCGGTAGCGCGTTGTTTTTTGGAAAGCTTAATTTGGGCTGGCATCTGAAAACTAGTAATTAAATAAATTCCCCAACCTTGTGCTCTCACAAGATTGGGGCAGGGCTAATCAATTTTTTGCTACTTAAAGAACTGCTGAATTGTAGTTAAGTTTGCGGTGTCTCTGATCACCAAAAACACACCTAAACCTAATAACAAAGCTAAACCAGTCTGCATCACAGTTTCTTGAATCTTGGTGGGTAAAGGTTTTCCTAATAAAGCTTCTACCAATAAAAAAACTAACTGACCACCGTCAAGAGCGGGCAACGGCAGAATATTCATCACTGCCAAGTTGATGCTAATTAAAGCCGCAAACTGAATCAAACCACTGGCATCAGAGCTAGCAATGTTGGCACCAATTTCTACGATTTTAATTGGACCCGCTACCTGACCAGCGACTTCGCCAAAGTTGGTGACAATCTGGGTTAAGCCTTTGACCGTGAGGACAATGACTTTCTCAAATTCTTGTGCGCCTTTGCTAAAAGCATCCACAACTCCAGTGGCCTTTTGACGAACGACAATTGCATTAGGAGCGAGTTTCACCCCAATTTGGCCTTTGCCAGTAGTGCCGCCTTCAGGGGTTACATTGATCGACAGCAATTCACTGCCTCGCTGCACCTGCAAATTCAAGTTCTGACCCACATGGGTCTGAATGCTATCCATTAACTCGTTAATTGCCGTGGGTTTAGCTGCTAGCTCCACACCATCGATCGACATCACCACATCATTGGGTTTCAATCCGGCTTTGGCAGCAGCGCTGCTGAGGCTAGAAGCAATATCATTAACCACCACTCCCGGCTGATAATTTAGGCTAGGAGTACCTACAATACCCACTTGGGTCACTAACAAAAAATAAGCAAATATTAGGTTAGCAATGACTCCGGCACTGATCACGATCGCCCGGTCTAAAATTGGCCGGTTGCTGAGCAAGTTGGGGTCTTCAGGCGGGATGCCGCTCTCGGGGTCGTCATCAGGGAAACCAACAAAGCCACCTAGGGGCAGAGCGCGCAGGGCATATTCGGTCTGCTCGCCCTGGTACTTCCATAAAATGGGGCCAAAGCCGATCGAAAACTTGTTAGCGTAAATTCCTTGCAGTCTGGCAGCCATAAAATGGCCTAGCTCATGGACAAAGATCAGAACAGCGAGAACAGCAATGGCAGC
>JAYUSV010000496.1:0-3445 GCA_043755495.1 Synechococcales cyanobacterium | reverse complement strand
CCGTTCTCTATTTTACTCAGCGCACTTAAATTGTGTGGCACCAGGGGCCAAATGAAAAAAATTTTACTGGTGGATGATGATAAGACGTTACAGACTGTCTTGACGCGCTATTTAGAAAAGCGTGGATATTCGGTGCAGGTAGCGGCTTCTGGCATCCAAGGATTGAAGATGTTCTCGCAAGATCCACCAGATTTGGTGGTTTCCGACATTACCATGCCGGGGATGGATGGCGTAGAGTTTTGCAAAAGGCTGCGCGCTACTCGCCCTGGCCAGTTGGTGCCATTTATTTTTCTGACTGCTAAGAAAGATTTGGAAGACCGAGTACAGGGACATTATATTGGCGCTGATGATTACATCACTAAGCCTTTTGAGCCATTGGAGCTATTGGCAAAGATTGAGTCACAGTTGGAGCGCTCTCGCCGTATTCACTCAGAAATGATTCGCTTAATTCAGCAGGCTCCCGAAGATGCTTTGGCAGTTAAGGAAGAACCAGTAGTAGTGCCTGTTGTTGTAGGAGTTGCTACTCGACCACCGTTGCCGACTGAGCCAACTGAAGAGTTGCCTTTGACTCCGGCTGAGGCACGGGTATTTTGGGAAGTGATTCAGGGCTTGACTAATAAGCAAATCAGCCAACGGCTGTTTATTAGCCCCCGCACAGTACAGACTCACTTGAGCAACATTTTGACTAAGCTAAGCTTGGAAAATCGATCGCAGTTGGTGCGTTTTGCTTTTGAGCATGGCCATCGTCCGCCTTTGGCTGAAAAGGTCGAAAACTAATTTGGCTTTCGTTTGGTTCTGGCACCTTTGATGAACTTGGTTCTTCGGAGGTGCTTTCTGCTTTTTTGATAGACTATGTAATTATAATTACGAACGACTCTGTGACAAATCTCCCACAATTGCCGCCACCAATCCCGGCATAGTATATTCGCTGGCCTCCACATCTACCCGGCCAAATAGCTGCCGACAAGTCGCCGAGGTTTGTGGGCCGATCGAAGCAATCAATAATTTATCCGACCAACCTGCTGGCAAATGTTTTGCTACCAACTGATGAAAATGCTGCACAGTCTTAGAACTGGCAAAAGTGATGATATCGATTTCCCGCCGCTGTAAAGCCAACAACGCCGCTGGATCAGCCTGAGCTGGACAGGTCGACTGATAAGCCGCCACTTCATCAATCTGGGCACCAGCAGATGTAAAAGCCTGTACTAATAACTCCCGACCACCACTTTCTACCCGCGGAAAAAGGATTCGTTGATCAGTCAAAGTTTCCGGGAAGCTATCTACCAAAGAGTCAGCCACAAACTCGGGTGGGATAAAATCAGCCAAAATTCCCCGCCGCTGCAAAATATCCGCCGTCTTACGACCCACCACTGCAATCTTCACTCTGCCCAAAGCGCGGGCATCTTTATTTTGGGCGGCTAATCGATCGAAGAAATATTCCACAGCATTAGCCGAAGTCAAAATCAACCAATCATATTCCCCAATTTTAGTGATCGCCTGATCTAACCCTGCCCAATCACTCGGCGGCGCAATTTCCAGAGTCGGCAT
The DNA here is from genome assembly GCA_043755495.1 of Synechococcales cyanobacterium. GTDB lineage: Bacteria > Cyanobacteriota > Cyanobacteriia > Cyanobacteriales > Chamaesiphonaceae > JAAFHZ01. The sequence continues at coordinate 1,897 of JAYUSV010000496.1, read as the reverse complement.
TTCAATCGTCCTGGCACCCTGAGCAGCCAACAACTGCTGAAGTTCTGGAGACTGCTGTAAAGACCGGGTAATTAACACCGTTTTATCCCGCAGAGGGGCACGTCGATCGCAGCGCAAAAAAGGCCGTAGCTTGACTACTTCCCCAATTACAATTACTGCTGGTGACATATTTCGATCGGCCACCGTAGACACAATATGGCCTAGGTCACTTACCACCACTTCCTGCTGGGGCAAACTCGCCCACTTGATAATAGCGATCGGGGTCTGGGGCGATCGACCATGCTCAATCAAGCCTTTTACCGTGGCCGCTAAAGTACCAGCCCCCATCAAAATCACCACAGTCGGCATCTGCACCAGGGCATCCCAATGTAACTCTTCGGGGGCGTGGGCTGTGACCACTGCAAAGCCATAGCTCAGCACCGTGTCAGTCAGGGGTATTCCGGCTAATAATGGCGCGGCTAAAGCCGCTGAGATGCCCGGAACAACTTCATAGGGACAGTTGGCCATCATTAGAGCATCGACTTCGCTGGTGGTGCGACCAAAGATAAATGGATCGCCAGATTTGAGACGAACTACTCGATACTCATCCTGAGTCGCTCCGCGAACAGCATGTTGAGCTTGATCGACCAGAATCTGATTGATCTCAGTTTGGGTAATACTGGGTTGTCCACCCCGTTTGCCCACATAAACTCGCTGACAATGACCGGGCAAAAACTGCAATAAGCCCTCATCGACCAAGGCATCGTAAATAACCACATCGGCGCTGGCTAATAGTTGCTGGGCGCGAAGAGTCAGGTGCGAGGTATCGCCAGGGCCTGCGCCAATAATATAAACTTTGCCCATCAAAACACATCAGAAAACTTGAAACTTTTTAGTAGTATAATGTGCGGCTGGCAGTAGATCTTAAAACCCCTTAAATATTTTTATTCTTTTTCCTGCCCCAAAAGATTAGGGATACCAGCACAACCGCCAGGAATGGTGGCGCGAGTTTTGTCGCCACCCCAAGCGCAACAATATTGGCGCTGCTCGGTGCTCATTTCTAATGCGTCGGTGAAATCAGCATTTTCTACTACGGCACCAGTAAATATGCCGGTATTATAGTTAGGAACATGGTTTTTACTGCGCGGGCTGGCAGTCTCTACTCGGCCATAAAATAACAAAGTGCCTTTTAGATCGGCTTTGCGCAGGTTTGCTCCATACAAAATAGTGCGAGAAAAATTAGCTCTTACCAAGTCACTGCCTTGCAAATTAGCCCGAATCATATTGGCATCACTTAAATCTGTCCAGCGTAAATCAGTTCCAGCTAAATCAGTGCCAGCTAAAATTACTCCCAAATCAATCACCCGCGAACCTTCATCCCGATCTTCGGCGTAGCCACCATTGCCATCTAGCATCGGTCTACCCAGCCTGCGATCGCGCTTTAAGGGGCTAATTAACTTAGATTGGGACAGAAATCTTAAAACCTTAGCCCGACCATTGGCATCGATGCTGCCCAATAACGCTGCTGTCCTTCCCACGGCAAAAGCCTGTTCTTGTGGCCAGTCTTCCAAAAAGCCATTTTCATCCAAGGCCAGATCAGAAATCCCTTGAAAATAGGTATCGATCGTCTGTTGTTGGGTCAAGACGTTTTGTTGAGTAGTGAGGCGATTTTGTTCGATCGTTAGATCCCGCGAAATTATATATTGTCGCCAAGCGATATATACGGCCAATACTGCAATTAAAATCTGTCCTAAAGCACCGAACCACTCGGCCAAGCTACCGGCAATATCCCAGTTAATCAATGCGACTTGAGAGCCAATCAAGGCAATTAACCCGGTGATTTTGGCCAGAACTACAACAGCTACTACTAGAGTGGCCGCTGCCAAAAATTGTCTGCGTTGTTCCGGATTCAGTGCGG
>JAYUSV010000495.1:0-10635 GCA_043755495.1 Synechococcales cyanobacterium | reverse complement strand
CCCTCACGATAGATTTGCATTAGATATTCGAGTTCCTGTGGTTCCTCAGGTGCAAGGGTTCCACACTGTTGTTTGTCTAAAAGCTCACTTAATTTAGCATCTTGCAAAGGCTCCATTTCTAGCTTAGTCAATGTCATAACCTGTGAGTCAGAAAGTTCGGCGATCGGTTCTAGTTTATTGGATTGAAGCTCGTTATTATCTATGTCGATCAGCGGCAGATTGTGAGCCAGCATCTCAGAAAGAATACTAGATAAATCACGATTAGCAAGCAAGGCGAATTTCTCAATTCGACGATAAACTTCATCAGGAAGATCAATGGTTACAGATGTACTCATGTATGTTTTATCCTCATAGATATTCTAAAATTGAATTTCAAGTTATGGTTTAATCAAAAGTTCTCCCGCTTGCTGCTATGTGAGTGGAAGAACTATAGCATTGTCATCCAGACTAATAAGAAATTTTACTGGAGATGGATAAGACCACCTTCACCATTATTCACCTGTTAGTTCAACTTACTAACCACCAACATGAATTCCTGGTCGTCTATCAGAGTTAGGCTCTGCCCGCCGAATTACTTCGCGGGTAACTACCGCAGTATCCCCTTCCCCAAACAACAAGAACCGCATCAAATACTGGATCGGATTGCCTTCTACCCAACCAAAATAAGCATGGGGATATTTGTTGTTATCAGATTGATCACGAATGTTCAGTAAAATAGCAGCGATCGTGTTGGGCACAGCAGCTCCTCGGGCGCGCAGAATTCGGTAGTTACCGACCTGGACACCTTCAACCGTGATCGATTCTACAAACTGCGAAGCATCAGAAACCACAATCTCTAAGAACAATACCGGGTCGCCAGCCGGAATATGGTTATCTTCGCGCACTTCTCGTTCTTTTTCGTAGTACTCAGCTTCATCGCCATTATTCCGACGATTGGCAATAATCCGAATCGTCCGATCGCGTTCTTCATAAATAAAGTGCAGTGCCGCCTCATCCATATCAATTTTTTCGACCCGCAGCTCAGTCGATCGCATTACCCGCGAAACCAATGAAGTAATCACCACTGCACCAATAAACAGCCCCGCAATTTTCACCCCATCAGGCCGCTCAATTACATTGACAACAGTGGTGTAGAAAAAGACCAAGGTAATTAGGCTAAACATCAATACTTTGGGCATCGATCGAGTGCGACTGTTCCAAACCGATAAGGTGACAGCGAAAGCCCCTGAACTCATCAACACCAACACGCCTGTCGCATATGCACCACCCTGCGCGTCTACATCCGCATTAAAAATAATCGTCACGATAAAAGCCACGGTCGTAAAGACCAACACCAAAGGGCGACTCGCTCTCGCCCAAGCTGGAGCCATGCCGTAGCGCGGCAAATAGCGGGGCACAATATTTAACAAACCAGCCATGGCCGAAGCTCCCGCAAACCACAAAATTGCAATCGTACTCAGGTCATAAACTGTCCCGTAGGCATTTCCTAAATAATTCTGGCTTAAGTAAGCCAATGCCCGTCCGTAGGCTTTGCCACCTTTGGCAAACTCGGCTGCTGGAATAAGTAGAGTAGTAACTAAACTGCTAGTCATCAGGAAAAAACTCATGATCAAGGCAGCAAGCGTGAGCAACTTATAAGTATTTTTGATTCTGCCGATCGGGTTGTCTTCAGTTTCGTTTTGGTAGCCCTTTACCAACGGCATTACGGCCACTCCAGTCTCAAACCCAGAAAGGCCCAGTGCCAATTTAGGAAACAACAATGCCGAGATTCCAATAATGCCAAAAATATCTCGAGGCACGTCATTTGGCCCCATGAACAATCTGGCCTGCCACTGTCCCACCAGCTCGGGACGTAGTGACAACTGATAAAAGCCGGTGCCAATAGTAACTAAATTTAAACCCAAATAAATAAATACCAAGACTACTGCAATACCGATCGCCTCTTTAAAGCCTTTCAGAAAAACACCCGCCAACAAAGAAATTAGCAGCAAAGTAATCCACAGCGCTAAAACTTTCGGATCTAGATGCTGTTCCTTGATGAAATGGTGAACATAGGAATTTTCAACAACGTGAGCAGCAGCATCAGCCGCTGATAAAGTGATCGTAATGATAAAGTCTGTGGCCACAAATCCCAACAAGCACAGCACAAACAGTTTGCCCTGCCACCAAGACAGCAACTGCGCCAAAATTGAAATTGATCCTTCCCCGTGAGGGCTAAGAGTTGCTACCCGTCGGTAGATGGGTAATGCTCCAAACAGAGTTAGCAAGATTAAAATAAAAGTAGCTACTGGTGAAAGTGCGCCAGCAGCCAAGGCAGCAATTCCGGGCTGGTATCCTAAAGTGGAAAAATAATCTACCCCCGTCAAGCACATCACCTGCCACCAAGTATGGGTTTGATGATGTTGTGGCTCTGCGTTAGTCGGACGTTCTTCATTGACTAACCAACGGCCTATTTGCTTGGAAATTGCAGTAAAAGCCATATTGAATTTTGTTTTAGAATTGGCATTCTCACCGGACAATGGCACCAAGAAAGGGCTGTACGCTGGAATATAGATTTTTGTCAACTCGCAGTATAGCCTGATCAGATTGCCATTGCAGCAGTCGATCGCCTGAAATCTTCATTTTTTCTTTAGAAACCCCAAAATACTGGGGGCGAATATTAGTGATAATCGCTCCCAGAGCCAAATCGCCAAGCATTGCGCCGACATGCCCAACGGTATTGCTGCTGAACGCTGCTACTTTGACCCGGAATCCACTGTTGAAGTTGAAGACTCAACTGATTGAGTAGACTGTAGCCACCTAAATTAGCAAAATGACCAGCCCAATCGATCAATGTACCCAGGCCAACTTGCTGCACAATTTTTGCCACCAAAATAGGATCAGCAACAGCCATAGCCAGCATGGTCTGAGACAGTGCTGGGAACTGCACAATATCCTGCAAAAATGGCCGCAAGGCCGGTTCTCCTAGCCTCTGCATCGCGGTAAAAGTAGTAGAGAGTAAATTGTTGATTCTGTCAGCCTCCACCTGTTGACTCATACCCACGCTCATCGATTTTTGGAAGAGCCAAGTTACCGATAAATTCGGTTGGTAGGGTTGAAGTGATCGCAGATCCACTGCTGTCAAAAAATCTTGAGTCAAGCATTCTTGAATACCCTCGGTCAGCCGTACTAAATGACGCATCAGCGCCCCAAATCCGCCAAAACTCAAGGGTGACTGCATTCCACTGCTATCCCCCACCTGTAAGACCCTCGACCAAGGGGTTTGCAGAGGCGAGTTTTGGTAGGCCGGAAAAAAGCCCATCAACATTCGCTGAAACTCCACCTCAGCTAAATCCACTTCTTGATACTGGGGCAGCAATGAGAGGTAGTCTTCTAACAGCTCACTGAAACTAGGACGCTGGGGATCGGCATCGGCATAGGTGAACATGTATGTTGTGCGACCATCGCGGGCCGGAAAGGCTTCCCAAAAATATTGGCACTGGTTTTGAATTGGGGCAAAGGTATAGATTAAGTCTCCAGAATCTTTTTGGGGCAGACCTTGGGCACAGCTTCCCACCACCATACAGACTCCCTGGGGTTTGAGGTTGCCTTGGGTGATAAATCGAGCCTGTTGAGCGATCGACGAAAAATGCCCCATCACATCTAGCAACAGCCTTGCTTTCACGGTTATTCCAGGAGTCCCATGCAGTAGTACTCCATCGGAATGGATGGTGGCTCGATCGAAGCCCACCTGCTCCAATAATTTGCCCCCAGCAGCCAAAAACTTATCTTTCAGAGTAGCCAACAAATATATCGGATCTACCCCAATGTTCAAGATATCTTTGACCCACAGCTCAATGCCACCATGAAAGCCAACCCGCGCCGGGTTATAGGTGGTGGCGATCGCCTGCTCTAATTTTGCTGAACTCAACAAATCCAATTCCAGCAAAGCATCTAGCTCTTTGCGCGAAATATTCCATTCCTGGGCGCGGCCTTGGAGTTTACCTTGTTCTAGCAACACCACTCGCCAGCCTTTTAGTTGTAAGGCACAACCAATAAAAATTCCTAGAGTGCCGCCACAGATCGCCACATCACAATCGAGTTCACCTAATTTGCCATCCTCGGTTTGGATGCGATTGGGGACAGGCTGAGACATTGCCCGATATTCTTGCCAAAATCGATCGATCCGTTGCAGTTGACCGGGCAGTTCGATAGGCAGTTTGGCGGAGGCAATTAAAGACATTGAGATCAGAGGAAAGTTTTATAATTATGAGCGATCTGCTTTTGCATTGCAGATTCCCTAAGACTATTGAAAAACAACTTATTTACTATGTCCCCGATCGACCTCATCCCCACTATCGCTGCCGATTACGCCAAATTTCCCGAAGCACAGACTTACAGCATCTACAGCTCTGACGTGTACTTCAAAGACCCCATGTACGATTTTCGGGGCTTAGGCCAATACCAAAAAATGATTGGCTTCATTACCACTTGGTTCAAAAATCTCAAGCTCGATCTGCACGAAATTAATGAAGCAGGCGCTGGGCTTAAAACCCGCTGGACAATGAGCTGGGATGCCCCTTTACCCTGGAAACCTCGGATCTCAATCAGCGGCTGGAGTGAACTCACTATCAGCTCTGACAACTTAATTACTTCCCATATAGATTATTGGGACTGCTCTCGTTTGGATATGCTTAAACAGCACTTTAAATTTTAGATTGGCCAATATTGCTAACTGCAAAGAAAAGTAACAGTTCATCAAGCTGATAAATCATCAACCTAGATTTCATCAGGCTTTCAGCGATCGATCCTCAACACCTAGATTTGCCAGAACGACCAACCCTCGTGGAATATAAACTTAAGCGTAGAAAAACATCGATCAGCTTTAGGAGTCTTAGCAGCATGGCACAATCTACAGTAATCATCACCGGCACCACCTCAGGGGTAGGCTTACAGGCCGCTCGCGCCCTAGCCGAGCGGCCAGATTGGCATGTGATCATGGCCTGCCGCGACTTAACCAAAATGGCTAGAGCCGCCCAGGAACTTAAGATTCCTACCGAAAAATACACCATGATGCAGCTAGACCTAGCCAGCTTGGCCAGCGTGCGTAAATTTGTAGATGATTTTCGGGCTACCGGTCGATCGCTGGAAGCCTTAGTAGTCAATGCTGCCGTGTATCTACCGCTGCTGAAAGAGCCAATGTATAGCACTGATGGCTATGAAATCAGTGTTGCCACCAATCATTTAGGCCACTTTTTGCTCTGTAATTTACTGCTGCCCGACCTAGAAAAATCTCCGGCTGCTGATAAAAGATTAGTGATTCTGGGCACTGTCACGGCGAATCCCAAGGAGCTAGGTGGCAAAATTCCGATTCCGGCACCACCAGACCTGGGAGATTTTAGTGGGTTTGAGAAAGGCTTTAAGGCTCCGATCGCCATGATTGATGGCAAAAAGTTTAAGGCGGGCAAGGCTTATAAAGACAGCAAGCTCTGCAATATGCTCACCATGCGCGAACTGCACCGTCGTTACCACGACCAGACCGGAATTACTTTCAATGCTTTATACCCCGGCTGTGTGGCGACTACGGCTCTGTTTCGTAACAGCTATCCGCTGTTTCAAAAAATCTTTCCTTGGTTCCAGAAAAATATCACTAAAGGCTATGTGTCTGAGGAGCTGTCGGGCGATCGGGTAGCCATGGTTGTTGCCGATCCAGCCTTCAAGGTTTCGGGAGTTTACTGGAGCTGGGGCAATCGCCAAAAAGATGGCCGGGAGTCTTTCCAGCAAGAAGTTTCCAATGAAGCCAGTGATGATGGTAAGGCACTTAAAATGTGGGATCTTAGTGCAAAGTTAGTGGGACTTCAGCAGTTGCTCCTTGCTCAAAAACAGCAACTACCGTATCCAAAGTAACCCGTGACTTAACCAATCCTGGCAACACCATCGGTATCAATGATGATCGGTGCAGCCTCTGCCATAACCATTAGCATTGCTGATTTCGTTGAAAAACTACCCGACGATTATAACCCGAATCAAAGTTAGCTAACATCAACAGTAAAGTGGATTTCGGTGTCTAAGCTCTCGGCAAATACTGATTCGGTACAAGAGATTTGAAAAACTTTACAGAATACCTCAATCATCTTTGCTTGCACCTCAACCATAGTCACCGTCGGTAAAAACCCCTGCAAATTACCCACCGATCGATCCCTAATTCCGCAGGGGACAATCTGCTCAAAGCCACTTAGGTCATTGTTCACATTCAGCGCTAAACCGTGCATCGTTACCCAACGACTAACCTTAATGCCGATCGCCGCCACTTTCTTTTCTTGTAACCACACCCCAGTTAAACCAGGAATTCTTTCCCCACATAATCCATAATTTCCTAACACCCTAATTACTACTTTTTCTAACTGGCGTAAATACCAATGCAAATCCATCTGATGCCGACGCAAATTTAGGATCGGATAGACTACTAACTGCCCCGGACAGTGGTAAGTCACTTCTCCACCCCGCTCACTGCGATGTAGCTCATAACCAGCTTCAGCACCAAATTTTATGAATTCTAAACTCGACCCAGTACCCAAGGTGTATACCGGTGGATGCTCTAACAGCAGCAGTATATCTGGATGACTTGGATCGGTAATTAGTTTTTGCTGCCATTGCTTCTGTAAATCCCAGGCTGTCTGATAGGGGGTTAGACCTAAGCGATAAACCTGGATTTCATTCATACTGCTTTGCCCGCCAAGCTGCCCGTACTACTTTGATTTCTTCGTAGGTAAAAGCTTCTTTGAGGTGCTCTCGGATAGTTTTGAGCGACATATCCCCCACTGTTTCGATCGCCTGTCGAATTACTGTTTGAGTTTCAGTCGGCACCAATTGATCGATATCAGTAATTTGCCTTGCTTCAATCAACACCTCCAAATGCTGCATCACAGTACTCTGTGCCATCTGTCGCTTATCGGCAATCTGGCTCGGACTCAGCCCCTGCTGAAATAGGTGGCAGGTCTGGAGATGAGTGGGAGTAGCAATGTCTCTTTCTCGGGTCTGTGCCGCTGGTAAGGCCGCAGGCTCCTCTGGTTCTAAGGCAAAACCATGCTCTTGGCAGAAAGCTCGGATCTCGGTGACAAATTGCTGGCCATACTGCGCCAGCTTGCGGCTACCAACTCCTGAGATCTCCGCAAACTCCGACAGGTTTTGGGGACGCTGTTGAGACATTAGTTTCAAACTAGAATCGGCAAACACAATGTAAGGAGCGACAGAATTTTGATCTGCCACTCTTTTTCGTAGCGAGCGCAGCCGATCGAACAGTTCCTCGGCCTGACTGCGAGAAATCGCCGATTTTTCGTCCAACACTTGGGGAGTATTGGGCAAGGCCACCATCACCGTTCGCTGTTTTAGCAATACCTCTTTACTCAGAGCATTCAACTGTAAAACCGAATAACCATCGCTGGTTTCGCTCAATAAACCTTGGTGTAACAGCGCCCGTGACAAAACCTTCCACTCTTCGGGTGTATGGTCTTTGCCGATGCCATAGGTAGATAACTGGTCATGGCGATTGCCTAAGATCCTTTTATCTTTAGATCCGCGCAGCACATCAATAATGTACTTGGTGCCAAACCTTTGATCGCAGCGATGCACACAAGATAGAAATTTCTGGGCTTCGATCGACCAGTCGGCTTCGTTCTTTGGCCTTAAACAATTATCGCAGTTACCACAGTTCCCCGGAAAATCTTCACCAAAATAGCGTAACTGAATTCGTCGCCGACATTCGGTGCCCTCGGCGTAGTCAATCACCTGGCGGAGCTGCTGCTTAGCCACCTGCTGCTCAGCTAACAACGGATCACCGGTTTCTGGGTCAGTTTTTTGGGCAATAAGAAACTCAATGGTTTTAATATCGCCATAGCCAAAAAAGAAGATACAGTCCGCTGGTTCACCATCCCGTCCTGCCCGCCCCGATTCTTGGTAGTAGCCCTCCAAATTGCGCGGCAGGTCATAATGCACCACAAACCGCACATCTAGCTTGTTGATCCCCATGCCAAAGGCGACCGTGGCCACAATTACCCGCACGTCATCCCGAATAAATCGCTGCTGGTTCTGTTCCCGCACACTATTATTTAAGCCTGCATGGTAGGGCAGAGCCTCAATACCATCGCGCTGAAGCTGAGCCGTGATTTCATCGACTTTTTTGCGGCTCAGGCAATAGATAATGCCAGATCCTTGGTTTTGTTTAACAATTTTAATGAGCTGCTTGTAACAGTCTTTGCCCTTGGGACGAATTTCGTAGTAGAGGTTCTGGCGATTGAAGCTAGAGACATAAACGCTGGGCTGCTGAAGCTGGAGCTGATGAATAATATCTTGACGTACTCGATCAGTCGCAGTCGCCGTCAAGGCCAAAAAAGGCGCATGGGGATAGCGTAAACGAATAGTACTGAGCTGGCGGTAATCTGGCCTGAAATCGTGTCCCCATTCCGAAACGCAGTGGGCTTCATCGATCGCAAAGGTGGCAATGCCGATCGAGTGTTGAATTTGATCTAAAAACTCCAGAAATCGATCGCTCATCAATCTTTCAGGAGCCACATATAGCAGTTTGATCTCGCCGCTGAGCACTTGCTGACTGCGATTTTGCACTTCTAGACCAGTGACGCTGCTATTTAGATAGGTAGCGGCGATGCCATTGTCTTGTAAGGCCGTCACCTGATCTTGCATCAGGGAGATCAATGGTGAAACGACGATCGTGATGCCGTTTTTGAGCAGGGCGGGCAATTGAAAGCAGATCGATTTACCCCCGCCAGTGGGCATGATCGCCAGGACATCCTGGTTAGCCATGGCTGAAGCAATGATTTCTTTTTGGGCGAGGCGAAATCGATCGTAGCCAAAGAAATGCTTGAGGGCTTGCTCTGTGGTGGCAAACTCGGTAGGGGCAATTGAAGATGAAGACATGGGTGAGAACATAGCTACCAAGTCCATATTATGAGGCTTTAAGGAGCCTTGCGATAGCTTTTTTACTGAATTGGCTGAAACTCATATTTAACGCCAAATTTAATAATCTTTAAAAATTCTTACCCTAAATGCTTGACATTCCAGTTGGTTATCGGTATATTAAAGGGGTGTGAGGAGTAAATAAGAAAGAGAACCGAGACGAAACACGGCCAGTCGTCGGTTCTCTTTTTTATTGGTTATTTTTTTGAAAAATAGATATCAATTCCTTTCTCTTGGTATTTATGAAAAGGCAGCTTTGATGGCATCCTGGTTTGCGGTGTGGAGTTCTATGCCGGTTTTAGAATCGATGGTTCGGTCAGATGTGAATCAGCTCGGGACTTTCGCCGGAGGTCTATTCAACCATGTTGAATAGTTTTTTTAGGGCTTCTTCGATCGACTTCTGATCTGGATGAGCTAATTGCCCGATGTGTTTAATTATCAGCAAGTTGTCTAGCGTGAACAGCTTCATGCGGATGACTGAAGGTTGTTTTAGTCCAGATGGTTCTAACTCTTGAATGGGAATGTCGAGTGGCCAGGGAGAATGGGTTGCGGTGGTAATCATAGCCATGACGATACGGCCAGCACCGTTGTTGAATAAATATTAGTAGATCTGGCAACTGCGGAGTAGGCAGTTGATTCAGAGTCAGTCAGTTTCTTATCAGAAACATCTTTAGCAATGGTCTGACCATTAATCCTGCTGTCCAAAACAATCACTTCCACTGCCGCACCGATGACTTCAATTATTCTGCTGGACTCTACACCAGTTGGGCTAATCATCAACCCCCTTAGCAATTGAGTGCCAACAGTGGCTCAACAGCCTACTCGATCGACAATATCATATAGTTCTTCCCGAAATCATCGACTATGAAGTTCGTAGAGAATTACTGAGAGCCAATAAAATCAATAGCATTCGCCGACTAAATACCCTGAAATCTGAGTTGACCTACCTACCCATTACAACTGAAGTCATGCTGAAAGCCGCAGAAATGTGGGCACAGGTTCGGCAACAAGGCAAGCCAACAGCAGATAATCAAGCATTGGATGGAGATGTTATTTTAGCGGCACAAAAAACCAAGAAAACATTTGCAAACACAAAATCGACTTTGCCGATGTCTCACCAATGTTTGACAGCCCCATGCTAATCGAGCCAGATGAACGTTCTGACTATGGCGAAGATCGCTGGTTCGGTGTTGGATTTCTCCATAACAACATCGCCGTCGTAATTTGGACAGAACGGCAAAACGACATGAACAACAACGACTTGAAGACTACCCCTCAAACTGACTGGGCAGCCCTAGCAGCCATGACAGATGAAGATATTGACTACTCAGATATTCCACCATTAACCGAAGAATTCTTCCAGAACGCCACCCGCCCAAGCCCACCAACTCATTCAACTTGACCCAGACGTACTCCAATGGTTTCAAGCCCAAAGCGGCGAATATAAATCGCTGAACTTCCAGAATTTTAATAACGCAAGCGAAAACAGCAGCACTCAGGAATCCGTTTACCAGTAACTTTATAAGGTTTCGTTTAGATCTGTACAACTAAAAACCGAGTTCTAGATAATCTAGAACTCGGTTTTAACTAATAAGCTGGTGGACAGACTCGAACTCCCGACCGGCTGATTACAAATCAATCAGGTAACAACAGCAGAACGCAGGAGAGGAGAGGCTTTGAAGG
>JAYUSV010000494.1:0-3457 GCA_043755495.1 Synechococcales cyanobacterium | reverse complement strand
AAGCAGTTCCATTTGCCAGTCAGTACCAAAGATGACATCATCTATACTGCGCAGGGTAAAGCTTATAGCTATCGATTTGACTTTGCCAAGCGCACCCTTACCATCCAATCTGCTAATGGTAAAAAAAACGTCGAGAAAATCTTGAGTTCCGATTAGCCGACTTTTGGTAAAAAACACTATAATTAAAGCAACCTCTTTCTTGCTGTCGCCATGTTTGTTACAGATCGACCTCCCAGCAGTATTCCCACCGATTTAGTGGCAGCTATTCAGACTCTGAAGCAAGAGCTGAACGCAGTAATTTTGGCGCACTACTATCAAGAAGCCGCCATCCAAGATATTGCCGACTTTATCGGCGACTCCTTAGAACTCTCCCGCCGTGCTGCCAGCACCACCGCTGACGTAATTTTGTTTGCGGGCGTGCATTTCATGGCCGAAACCGCCAAGATTCTCAACCCGCAAAAACTCGTTTTACTCCCAGATTTAGAAGCAGGCTGCTCATTAGCCGATAGTTGCCCTCCCGATAAATTTGCCGCATTCAAAGCTCAGCACCCCAATCACATTGTTATTTCGTACATCAATTGCAGCGCCGAAATCAAAGCTCTCAGCGATATTATTTGTACCAGTTCCAATGCAGTAAAAATTGTCCAGCAAATCCCTGCTGAACAAGGCATTATCTTTGCACCCGATCGCAATCTGGGTCGCTATGTCGCCCAACAAGCCCAGCGAGAACTAGTGCTCTGGCAAGGTAGTTGCATTGTCCATGAAACCTTTTCCGAAAAAAAGCTAGTGCAGCTCAAAATGCAGCATCCTCAAGCCGCTGTCATCGCCCACCCCGAATGCGAGGAGCCAGTGCTGCGGCACGCCGATTTTATTGGCTCTACCAGCGCCCTACTTAAATTTAGCCAAAACGACGATCGACAGAGCTTTATTGTGGTAACTGAACCCGGTATTATTCATCAAATGCAGCAGGCCAGTCCCAGCAAAGAATTCATCCCGGCTCCGCCTGATGCCAATAATTGCAACTGCAATGAGTGCCCTTATATGCGTTTAAACACTCTAGAAAAAATCTATCTAGCACTGCGCGATCGCACCCCCGAAATCCATCTGTCTGAACAGTTACAACAGGCTGCTCGCAAACCTTTAGAACGTATGTTGGCGATGAGCTGATGACCGATTTTTTAAATCTGCAATGGCAAGGACAACTAAACGAAGCCATTACCGCTATCACCACCACCGCAGATGGTTGGGCAGCCAGCTCTGCTGCGGGAGAAGTGGTCTGCTGGCAAAATGAGCAGCTTGTCTATTACCAAGCTGCCGGAGATTTTTCGATCGACTGTCTCAAATATTCCTCTGACGGCAAATATTTGGCAGCAGCAGGCCAAGCTGGCAACGTCAAAATTTGGTGTGCAGGTACACTTTGGCAAACCATATCTGCCCAACGGGTGTGGATCGATCAATTAGCCTGGCATCCTTTGCAGCCAATTTTGGCAGTGGCCATTGGTAAACAGGTTCAAATTTGGCAAGTAGCCGATCAACAGCTATTAGTAACTTTGCCCTTCGATCGATCAGCTGTTTGCGATCTCTGTTGGCAGTTTGATGGCTCCCAACTCGCCATCGCGGGGTACGGTGGCGTGGCCGTCTGGAATTGGGCTGATTGGCAGCAGTATGAAATGTTAGTAGTAGAAACCAGTGTCCATCAGGTAGCCTGGTCAGGCGATGGCCAATTTTTGGCAGCAGCTACCCTCGATCGGCAGTTGGTGATTGCCATCAGCCAAGAACTCGATCGCCCTTGGATCATCCCCGATCTGCCAGCCAAGATTCGCCAGATGCAATGGTTTAGCACAGCATCTACCTTAGGGATTGTGAGCAACCAGGAGTTGGTCTGCTGGCAATATGCTGATGATAATTGGCACCCCCAATCAACAGAACTCTATGCCCCGCCGACTGTCAGTATCTCCCCACATCCTCAACTGCCACTCATTGCCGCTTTCGTAACAATTAGTCAAGACAAAAATGATCAAAAAAGTGCAATTTTGATTCACGATACTGATTTAGTAACATTAGTAAATGTCCCGATTGAGTCCATCTCATTAGGGCAAGCCACACTACAATGGAGCCGCTCTGGTACCCACTTAGCACTGGGCTGCAAAAGCGGTCAAATTAGCTGGTGGTCAGCTCAAATGTAAGCATTTCAAGACAATAATCGAGTGCAGCAGTAGTGGAATCTGTAGTATTTTTGAAGTCCGAAATCTTATACAGAAGAGCTTTTGGGGTGTATAATTCAGCTAAAGAGTTCGTGATCGGGAGCAATACTAATGGTGATTAAATTTTGGTCTATCAAAAACCCTCTGCTCGGCGGGGTGCTGCTAGCATCTACGTTGTCTCGGGTAGCAGGAGCCGCAGAATTACCAGCTAGTCAACCGCTACCCACTCCAGGCATTCCAACTCCCGATCAGGCGGTACGCCGCATGGCGACCAATATGGTCTTAGACTCCAGAGCAGCAGCAGTTTTGTCCAACAGTGCTAAGTCTACCGACACTGCGGCTCCCATCACTCCTAGTCGCTCTATTTCAGCGTTGCCTCTCACGGCCGGGCTTCCCGATTCTTCTCGGGTTTTGAGCAGTTGCCCAGATAACGTTTGTGCATTGGTAGCCACGCAACCTCCAGTTATTCTTGGGACAGTTTTACCTTCAGGTATCCAAAAAACGGAACAAAGTAAATTCACAAACTTGATCAACACCCCCCTGAAAGTCGATAATGTAACCCCGCAAACCATCACCCCTAGCAATCAAATTACCAATGCTGCCAAAGTTTCTTTAAGTGTTGAACCAGGTTTCAGTAAAGACATAGCTTTTGGCCAGCCAGCAAAAACCGAAAGCAAAACAGAGGCTCAAATAACAGCCAATCAGCCAGTTAGCCTTCCAACAGTTGCTAATTTTAAGGCTCCTGATAAGGCGATCAGCATTGTCAGCGTTCAAAACCAAATTACCTCTTTCACTGGCCAGTTGGTAGCTAACTCTTGGAAGCTGATTACTGTTTTGCCGAAGCCCCAACTGGATTCATCCTTACTAAATATTGGAAGCAGTAGCCCTTCACAGAAGTATGACTCATTGTCTTTTAACCCCCGTCTTACCTTAGGGGCGGCGGTGGAAAAAGCTCTGCCAGCTAAAGTAAGTGGTTCTTTCAGCAGATCGCCATTGTTTACTACTCAAGAGCCGATAGCTAAACTTTCGCCGGTGGTGATTCAATGGAACCAGTCTATTTTCTTTGCTAAACCGCTGAATAGTTCTAAACCAAGCGCATTTATTACCGATAAAGGCTTTTCCAACTTCAATAACTTTGAGGTATCTACAAAGCCTTTCAGCTTAAACAGCAGGAGCCTCACACCTACCCGCTTCGGGAGGTGTTGAGAGGAATGCGCGCGAGTTGAGGATTCCAGCACCTACAAGATACAGAA
>JAYUSV010000493.1:0-10661 GCA_043755495.1 Synechococcales cyanobacterium | reverse complement strand
AGCTTTGGGGCAACCCGGTATACAACTGGGAGCATTTACAAAAAACTCAGTATGCTTGGTGGATTAGGCGATTTAAGGCATTGCTGAAGCTAGTAGATATTATTCGGATCGATCACTTTCGCGGGTTTGAAGCTTATTGGTCGGTGCCGCAAGGTGAATTGACGGCGATCAATGGTACTTGGGTTACCGCGCCAGGAGTAGAGTTTTTTGAGGTGTTGGAACAGCAGCTTGGGGAATTGCCAATTTTAGCCGAAGATTTAGGGGTGATCACACCGGAGGTGGAAGAGCTGCGGGATAAATTTGAGTTTCCGGGCATGAAAGTGTTGCAGTTTGCTTTTGGCTCAGATAATGACAATGGTTTTTTGCCATTCAATTATGATCGGAATTTTGTAGTATACACCGGCACTCATGATAATGACACGACGATCAGCTGGTTTAACCAAACGGAGAGCTATGAGCGTAGTCGGGTGCTGCGTTATTTAGGGGGAATTTCTAGTGAGGGAATTCATTGGGATCTAATTCGGGTTGCTTTTAGTTCGATCGCTAACCAAGCAATTATTCCGATGCAAGATATTTTGGGTCTAGATGGCGGTTCACGGATGAATTTTCCGGGAACGATCGAGGGCAATTGGCAATGGCGCTATCATGATGAACAGCTTACCCCAGAGATAGAGCAGCAGTTGCTAAGTATGACTGAGACTTTTGGCCGACATCAGTTAAAGTCTGAGCAAGAATCTTAATCCGACAGTTGCTGTTTTTGTTACTCTGACTGGCTTTTGAAGACTAATTGCCTAATTATTTTCACCCGTTATCCTGAACCAGGTAAAACCAAAACTCGCCTAATTCCAGCATTGGGCGAGAATGGATCTGCACAGCTCCATCGGCGGATGGCTGAGCATACTGTGCGGCAAGCTCTTGCTTTGTCCTGCGATATTGAAGTTTGGTATGCAGGAGGTAGTGAAGAGTTAATGCAAAATTGGTTGGGGACAGATTTATTGTACCGAGAACAACCCAGCGGAGATTTGGGAGATCGAATGTGTGCGGCTTTTCGATCGGCTTTTGATCAAGATTATCAATCGGTCATGATTGTTGGCACAGATTGCCCAGGGTTAACAACAGCATTATTGATAGAGGGGTTTGCTGCGTTACAAAGCCGAGTGGTAACTATTGGACCGGCAATTGATGGCGGTTACTATTTAATTGGTTTACAGTGGTTGGTGCCAGAGTTGTTTAAGGGAATTAGTTGGAGTACTGCTACGGTCTTGCAAGAGACTTTACAGGCTGCCGATCGGCTAAATTTAGATTTGATGTTGTTGCCTTGCCTACATGATATTGATACTCCAGAAGATCTAAAATATTTGGCACCGAATTTTGATCTTGATGATTTAACTTTCCAAAAGCATTGAGACTATCCCACCTAGGGTAAAATATTCTTGCACTGAAGATGATCAAATTTCTGGAAAAAAGCTATACTCTAGTTTCAAAAGAATGAAGTTACTGAAATGAAAAGAGTTTTAGTGTTAGTGGGCTTACCGGCCTCTGGTAAATCTACCTTTGCCAACGAATTACTATTGAAAGAACCGGGGCAATGGGTACGCAGCAACAAAGATTCCTTGCGGGAGATGGCTCATGCTTCTCGATGGAGTGGGGGCAACGAGAAATTCGTCTTAAAACTACGGGATCAGATCATTATGATGGCCTTGGAAGATGGTAAGCATGTGATTGTGGATGACACCAACTTTGGTAAACATATTGACCATATCCGTGAGCTAGTCAAAGGTTTAGCCGTTGTAGAGGTAAATGATAGTTTCCTAAAAGTTTCGGTAGAAGAATGCATTCGCCGGGATTTACTGCGACCTAAATCGGTCGGGAAAGGGGTGATTTTAGAAATGTACCGCAAATATGTAGAGGTGCCAACTCTTGCGCCGGTATATGATCCAGCCTTACCAGATGCAATTATTGTAGATATGGATGGCACTTTATCGTTACTAAATGGGCGTAGTCCTTATGATACCTCTACTTGCGATCGAGACCCAGCCAATCAGCCCGTCTTAGATACCGTATTACTCTGGCAAAAATTGGTAAAAGTAATTATTATGTCTGGGCGCACTGATGACTGTCGCCCTCAAACCGAGAAATGGCTGGTGCAGTATGGGGTGGAAGCCACCGCTATTTTTATGCGGGCAACCGGCGACCAGCGCAAAGATTCGATCGTCAAACAAGAGTTATTCGATCGCAATATCTTAAACAAATACAATGTCAAATTTGTGTTGGACGATCGAAAGCAAGTGGTGCAAATGTGGCGCAGCTTGGGCTTGACAGTCTTTCAAGTAGCCGAAGGTGATTTTTAGTAATTAGGGCTACTAAAACCAACGGTTAGTAGCAGCATTTCGTGCGAAGCTAAGAAAGAACCGCTAACAACGGATAGCCACCAATTGCCTATGTCTGCCAACACCCCCAAGTCTTTTTTAAACACCATGCCCGCTTACTGGTGGGCTATGGCAGCAATTTTTGCCATGTCGATCGGTCTGCGTTTTTGGGGGCTAGGTCGCTTTAATTCTTTTGTATTTGACGAAATCTATTACGCCAAATTCGCTAATAATTACCTGACCAATACCCCCTTCTTTAATGCCCATCCGCCGTTGAGCCAATATATTATTGCGATCGGCATTTGGTTGGGCGATATGCTGCCGATCGGTCATGATACTGTCAATAGCTTAACTGGTTCAGTCCGCACCACTTTTAGCTACCGCTGGTTCAATGCTATTTTTGGGTCATTTATTCCACCAGTGGTCGGATTTATGGCCTATCAGCTTAGTAGGCGACCCACTCACATGGTGTTGGCCTCTTTATTGATGGCCATGGATGGGTTGTTTTTAGTCGATTCACGCTATGCCTTGAACAATGTTTTTTTGGTACTCTTTGGTATTTTAGGTCAACTATTATTGCTATTGGCGCTGAATTATAAGAGCTGGTGGAGAGCTTTGTACTTGCTAGGATCTGGGGTGTTTTTTGGCTTGTCGATCGCCTGCAAATGGAATGGTTTATGGTTTTTGTTGGGTATTTGGCTGTTGCTGGGATTAATTGTTGTTCATCAAATTTTTACGGGTAGAAAGACTACGACTATTGAAGTTAAGGGACAACCTTCGGTATTAGTTAAACTCAGTACCCTCAACTTTTGGGAGATTAGCTTATTTCTGTTACTAGTTCCAATTGGGGTTTATGCGTTGTCTTGGATTCCGCATTTGTTGCAAAATCCCCAGCCTAATTTTTGGGACATGCAAAAAGAGATTTTGTTTTATCACAGCAAAATTGGCAATGGTAAAGAAGTGCATCCATACTGTGCTAACTGGTACACTTGGCCATTGATGATGCGACCGTTAGCCTATTACTACGAGGTCGTAAAAAGCCCGATTAGTAAAGACCTAGATAAAATTCATGATGTTCATGCCCTGGGCAATCCAATGCTTTGGTGGTTGGCTTTTGGGTCTATGATAGTGATGGCTTGGCGCTTTTTTAAGTCGTGCGTAGGCTGGGGTTTGCGCTGGAACCTGAATGAACCTACTGTAGCGCTGCCGATCTTCTTTTTGGCTAACTATGGAGCAAATCTATTTCCCTGGATTCCGGTAACTCGCTGCATTTATATTTATCACTACATGGGTTCTTTGGTATTTGCCATTATCGGTCTGGCTTGGTTCATCGATCGATGGCTGCACAGCAACAGCACTCAATGGCGCAACCTGGGTATTGCGGCAATTTTCTTGATCGCCGCTAGCTTTGCTTGGTGGATGCCAATTTACTTGGGAATACCACTAAGTCAAAGCGAATTAGCGATGCGGATGATGTTTACGCCAGAACTATGGCGCAGAATCGGTGAGATGTGGAATTGGATTTAGTCGCTGCTGCTAGAAGATCCGCTGTCGGAACTAGAACTATCTGAAGATGAGCTGGATGAACTATCCGAATTATAAGATTCTGTAGAATGGTTGGATGAACTGTCAGAACTAGAACTATCTGTGGAATAACTTTCAGTAGTGGTGTATTCTTCTGAAGAACTACCATAATAAGCTGACTCTGCCCAGCCATCTTCGGCACTAAAACTATCTTGGGGTCGAGAATTAGACTGTTTTAGTGATAAGCCGAGGAAATCTTTGATCTGGTTAATTGCCGTTAGCTCATTGCGCGGATCGCGGGTAGCATAGTCGGTCAAGAAAAAGCTTAGTCTACCAGACTGATGAACTAAAATTCGATCATCGGCTACTTTGAGACTGCCACTCAGATCGACATTCTGAACATTGGCCAACTTACAAACTTCACTACGGCCTTTGACAAGACCAAAAAATCTGGAGAGTTGCACCGTACAGCGGTCGGTATCTCGATCGAACGACACAGCTGAAGTCTTACGGAGCAAGAAAGCACCCAAAATCGAGGCTAATCCAACTAGACCCAAGCTATTCATCCAAAATCTATTACTTTCGGTTACTTCAATAAACTGAGAACTAGGATCTTCAAAAAACCAAGCCAGCTTGCCAGCGGCTTCATCTCTGGCTGCAAACTCACCTTGCAGACCAAGATCCATTTCTCCATTTTTGGTAATTAAGACCATGCGGGCAGCGGGGTCTTCGCTGGTATTATCAGTGGCTACCACATCTACTTTGGTGACGACATCGATCGGGATAGTCTTTTTAGACTTATCAGAAGTCAATTCATTGTTGAGTTGGCATTGACCACTAGCTCGACTACAGGTGAGGGTCGATGATTGACCAGCCAGCGACATCAGCAGCAACCAACCTACCGTTGGCCACAGTAAGAAATGCCCATACCAGGGCATCCAATTGGTTTGCTTGAGCTGGAGTAAGCGAGGTGTTTTTTGAACAACTTTCATTTTTTGGTTATCCTTTTGCTTGATAGCGGCGCTCTACTTCCGTCCAATTTACTACGTTCCACCAAGCTTTTAAATACTCAGGGCGTTTGTTTTGGTAGGTTAGATAATAGGCGTGCTCCCATACATCATTCCCTAATAGGGGATATTCACCCACCATAATTGGACTATCTTGATTAGGGAAACTGGCTATCTTCAGTTTGCCAGATTTTTCTCGAGACAGCCAGACCCAACCACTACCAAATCTTTTCGCTCCAGCTTCATTAAAGGCTGCTTGAAAAGCAGCAAAACTACCAAAAGTTTTGATAATATCTTTGGCTAACTCGCCTTTGGGTTCGCCACCTGCTTTAGGTGCCATCATCTGCCAAAACATCGAGTGATTAGCGTGGCCACCACCATTGTTGCGGACAGTGGTGCGGATATCGGCGGGAATGCTTTCTAGGTTTTGTAATAAGTTTTCGATCGACTTACCCTGCCACTGAGGATATTTAGCCAGGGCATCATTTAGGTTTTTCACATAGGCTGCATGATGCCGATCGTGGTGAATTTCCATCGTGCGCTTGTCGATAAACGGCTCTAGGGCGTTGAAAGCATAGGGTAAAGCAGGCAACGTAAATTGTGGAGCTTTTCCTTGAGCATTAGCTGCACTAGCATCAACACTAAAGTTGCCTACTCCTAGACTAGCTGAGCCTAAAAGACCTAATCCATACAAAAATTGGCGACGTTGCATATAAAAGACTCAACTCTCTTGCCGAGATGCTTAGTGAACAAACAATCTGGATCTACAATAGCATCCAGGTTTTAATATTGGCCGAGATCATTATGTTGGTAAGCAAAAGTACTGCGCAAAGTTTTATCTATCAGCCACCTCAAAATGCCTTTGGTGCACAGCGAATTTTGCTCAAACCAAATTTGGGATATCCTAAAGTAGCACCAGTGACCGTGAGTATGGGGGTGCTAAAAGCCGTGCTAACTGGACTGCGGCAAGCCAGCCCTCAAGCCGAGATTCTCATTGTGGAAGGAGTCTGTTCAGCGGTAAGTTTAGTCGATATTGCTGGTCGCTTAGGTGTCTATCAGCTTTTAGATGGGGGCATGAAACTAGTCGATGCCGATGAACTGCCGTTGATTGAATACCCTAATAAGTCTAAAAAACCAGTACGGTTTCAGCAGATGTGGGCACCGGCGCTGTTACAAGAGGTAGATTGTCGAATTAGCTTAGGTACTTTAAAGCGGACTAATTTGAAGGGAGAAACTTTGATCTCAGCTTCTTTGAAAAATCTCTATGGACTGTTTCCTAGAGCAAAGTACAAAGCTCGCAGCAGTAACTCCCGTGGCCAGCTTCATCGACCCAGCGTGCCAGCAATTTTAGAAGATGTGTATTTTTCGATCGGCCACTTGTTTGATGCAGCAGTAGTAGATGCCGATCTGCGCCTAATTAGTCGAGATTGGCAGCCCGACAAAGGAGATACGGTGCAGTCTGGACAAGTTTTTTGGGGAGATAGCTTATTAGAGGTCGATCGATCTGCCTGTGAAAATGTCGGAGAAACAGTGCCTAGCTATATCACAGCAATTTGCTCTCAATTGAGCTAGCCCCAGTTGTACAGCTAAAATTACACCCGATCAAGATAAGATGGGTGCTAAATTGTGCTCTGCCCATCTGCCACTGAATTTTGCATGGATAACGCTGCTCGGATAGGACTTTTGTGTCTGGCCTACATTGTGGGCTTGGCAGTAAGTTCTTATTCTTGGTGGAGTTGGGCGATAGCCGGGCTGATAGTAGGTGGATTGTATATTGTCGAAGCCTGGTATCACAGCCGCAAAAAACGGCTAAAGTTGGCTTTTTCTTGGCCTTGGCGGATTAGTTTGGCACTAGTTTTAATCCTGGCTAGCTTTTACGGCCAAATGCGGCTGCCCCATTTAGCCAGCCAAGATATCAGTATTTTTGTGAACTCGATCGAAGGCCGGGGCACTAAGCAGTTTTCTACGGTACGGGGAATTGTCGATAGCTACCCTCAGGCTACGCGCAGCGATCGGGCGCAATTTTGGCTGGAAGTTAATCAGCTCAGTCAAATTCAAGGCGATGATCCCAGTCCGGCCAGTATCCGCCATGTGGATGGACGGTTATATGTGACAGCTCCTTTGATCAGTGCCACGGGTTTAAAGCCGGGAGTACAGGTGGTAGTGACCGGGACTTTGTATAAGCCCCAACCAGTGCTAAATCCGGGGGGATTGAATTTTGAAAATTACTTGGCTCGATCAGGTAGCTTTGCCGGGATGCGGGCGAATCAGCTTTTTTTGACTGACGAAGAGCAAATTCGCACTTGGGATCTGGCTAAGATTAGGCAGCGGATTGTGGCGGCACAAGTACGCTGGTTGGATGTGCCGATCGGGCCTTTGGTCAGTGCTATGGCCTTGGGCAATGAGGCGGTGGATTTACCCTTTGATGTAAAAGATGCTTTTGTGCGGGTAGGCTTGGCACATGCCTTGGCAGCTTCGGGTTTTCAGGTATCGCTGATCGTGGCAGCAGTCATTAGTTTGACTAAACGATTCTTGGCTAAAAAATGGCAGTTTGGTTTGGGGCTAATAAGCATTTTGGCTTTTGTGGCCATGGCGGGGCCACAGCCTTCGGTGCTGCGAGCGGCAGTAATGGGGATTGCGGTACTGGTGGGAATGCTGCTGGCGCGGCAGTTACGACCATTGAATTCGTTGTTGTTAGCAGCGGTGGTGCTGTTGGTAATTGAGCCGCTGTGGATTTGGGATGTGGGTTTTCAGCTCAGTTTTTTGGCGACTTTGGGTTTGGTGGTGAGTGCCACGCCAATTCAGAAACGATTAGATTTTATACCTCCGGTCTTAGCCGAGGCGATCGCGGTGCCCTTGGCGGCGACTATTTGGACTCTGCCGATTCAGCTTTGGACTTTTAAGGTAGTGCCCTTATATTCTTTGCCTGCAAATGTGATTGCAGCTCCCTTCATTACCTTGATCAGTATCGGTGGAATGGTGAGTGCTTTGGTGGCCGGAATTTTCCCGGTAGCGGGTAGTGCGATGGCTTGGTTGTTGTTGTATCCCACCAAATTATTGCTGGCGATCGTGGAGTTATTTGCCAGTCTGCCCGGTTCTAATATTGCAGTAGGTAGCATTCGTCTGTGGCAATTGTTGTTTTTATACGCTGCTATTTTAGTGGTTTGGCAAATTCCTTGGTGGCAAAAGCGTTGGCCGTTGGTTTTAGCGGTATCAGTGCTGCTAATTGCCATTCCCCTGGCAGTGGTCAAAGGTCAAGAGTTTAAGATTACGGCTTTGGCGGCGCGGGAAGAAAGAATCTTGGTGATTCAAAAGAATTATCAAACGGCTCTGATTAATACTGGGGATAGTAATACTGCCCGTTTTACGGTGCTGCCATTTTTAACTAATGAGGCTGTGAACGGCTTGGAGCAAGCAATCACATTACAAACAAGTAAGCCTAAAGGCACAAGCATCGACAGCGCCAATGGAGCGGTTACTGAAGGTAGTAATGGATCGATCGATGCCACATCTAAGGGTTGGCAAACTCTCCATAATAATTTGGCAATTAACAGACTCTATCATCCACCCCAACAATCGCCGAAAATTCCGGGACTGAATATGTCTCCCTTGGGTAAAGCCCAAGATCTTTTAGGAGGCAAAAGCAATTTACTGTTTGCTGATCCGCCATTGCTTGATTTAGAAATCGGTGGTCAGCACTGGTTAATTGGGGGTGATATTCAAATCGATCAGCAGCGGGAATTAGCTATGCCCGATAAGCTGCAACCGGTACAGGCGATCTATTGGTCGGGTGGAGTGCTAACCGATACGTTCATTAAAGCCATTCGTCCTCAAGTGGCGATCGCGGCCACTTTAACTCCCAACCCAGAAACCGTTCAGTATCTGGAAAAGCTGGGTACTAAGGTTTTTATCACTGGTCGAGATGGAGCGGTACAATGGACGGCGGGACAGGGGTTTCAGGCGTTGCTGGGTTCAGAGTGAGAATATGATGTTGAGTTGGCTTTGGATGAAATGGAATTTTTGTTAGCATACCAAGTTTGCATGATCGTTTGGCTGGCTTTACCAAGTATGGTTGCCAAGAATTTTTCTTTTTCAGATTGCGGTAAGCAGTTCGAACCGAGCCAATAGTTTCACTTGTAGTATATCCAATTGAATTTTGTGCGAAAGTATTTATGAATAATGCAGGCTAGATCATCCGCATACTTAAATCTAACCAAGGCGATCGAGTGATGGGCGCACTAGTAGAAATATAATCCACCCCAGTTTCGGCCACCGATCGAATAGTCTCCAAGGTAATATTCCCGGAAGCCTCCAATTTGATGTGCGGTGCATGTTTCCGACAAGCCTCCACCGCCACCTCCATCATCGACACCGGCATGTTGTCCAGCATAATAATTTCCACCCCGCACTCCATCGCTACATCAAGTTGTTCAATCGACTCCACTTCCACCTCGATCGTCAAAGGATAGGGCAAAGACTCCCGCACCAACGTCACCGCCTCCCGAATTCCCCCCGCCGCCGCAATATGATTATCTTTAATCATTGCCCCATCATCTAAACCCTGGCGGTGACTCGTTCCCCCGCCCACGGTTGTCGCATACTTCTCCAAAATTCGTAACCCAGGGGTAGTCTTGCGCGTGTCTACCAACTGGGTCGGCAAATCAGCGATCTGCGCCGCATACAAACTGGTCGCTGTGGCAATGCCACTCAACCGCATCACCAAATTCAAGGCCGATCGCTCACCCATCAATAAGTCGCTGATCGGCCCAGTAACTTCGGCTACGATCGTTTGTGCTTCGCAGTCAGAACCCTCTGGCACTAAAGCCACAAAATCCACGCCTGGGTTCAACCGCTGAAAAATTCGTGCGGCTACCTCTAGCCCAGCAATTCGGCCCATTGACTTTACCCGCCATTGGGCAGTTCTAATTCCGGTTAAACCGGCACTCGCCCGATCGCCACGCCCAATATCTTCTCGTAACCAGTTATCTAGCAATGGATCTAGCACAATCCAAGGAGGCAAAATAAACGAAGCCATAAATAGACCAAAGAACCAACAGCTTTTAGTTAACCATAAAAAAAGTGTCAAAAAAAAACAGCAGACACAATGTGTCTGCTGCTATTAACTAAACCCCTATTCCCCCGGTATAGAGAGCTTTAACTCGCCAATACCTAAAGAAGATTCAATTTGATTAGCCGGAACAACTTCTTGAAAATTAAGTTGTGTCTCGGGCTGATAAGACAAATATATCTCACTAAATATGTGATCTCCATCAGCCATTTGCAGGATCTAGACTTGGGATTTAACTGATAAATTTTACTAGTAAATCACTGATTCTAAGCATCAAAAAGAATGGCAGACACCTTTTGTGCCTGCCATTGTTAACTAAACCCCGATTTCCCCCGGTACGGAGAGCTTTAGCTCACAAGTACCTAAAGAAGATTCAATTTGATTTGCCCGGACAATTGCTTTAAATTTAAGATGTATCTCAGGCACATGAGATAAACATATCGCACTAAATGTGTGATTTCCATCAGCCATTTGCAGGAGTTCTGTTTGTATTACTATCCTACCGATCCGCCATATTTCTTACTGGTAGTCGGTTTGTTCATGGGCATTAGCTGCGGTGCAGCTTTCGATGCCACTCTTAAGAGCAACGTTAAGGCTTGGTCTGCCGATCGAGCTAATATTCGCTTGGCCAATTCGGGTAAACTCCCGCTTCAGGTGCCTTTTGTGGGTATTGCTGCTGGGGTAGGAATTTTT
>JAYUSV010000492.1:0-10663 GCA_043755495.1 Synechococcales cyanobacterium | reverse complement strand
TTCTCAGATTTAGCTACATCTAGTGCTGCTTCTAGCAAAGAAATTACTTGCTCAGCACTTGCAGTCCGTTTTGCAATACCCTCGATCGAAATCCGTCGTAACTCCTCTAGGAGCAATTTAGACTGAGGCTCTTCAACGGCTAGAGCACGCAAAATCCGACTCACCAAATCCAGCCAAGAATCTACCCCCCATTCCTCCTCTCGCAACCACGCAATCACGAGTTTATCTTTGAGCGTTGGGGTTTTTGCGAATTCCGCCAGCAACCGATAATAAATCAGTGCCACCAAATGCGTCTTCCCCATCCCCCGCATCCCAATCAGCAAGGCATAATGTTTGGCTGGAGTCGTCGCACTCAACAAGATTTTCTCGAATAGTTCCTGCGCCAAATCCTGCCGCTGTACGAGGATCGTTTCTAGCTCCTGAGCAGACATCAGGCTGGGCGTAAACGCCGAAATCATTTGATTAGCCATGTTGCTAATTCCCCCCTTGCTGATGCCAATATCGTTGCACTAGCGAAAACGATAGGCTCCTACGTCATTTCGGCAAATATAGTGGTCTTGTTCTAAAACAGGTGTCTAAAATTCTTGGTTTAATCAAAGCAGTAATGACGTGACCATTTAAGAATAAAGAAAAACAAGAAGTTTGTAAAGAAATGTCTAGAACATTGTTACAGCAAATACAGATAGTATACTATTCAAGTTAACGAAATACCAAACCTACTGAACAATATGTACAAAAAAATCGTTGCGTTTTTGATTGTAGTTGCCGCTAGTGCTTCCACTACAACAGCTATTGGTGCAACTTTGAAAAGCGAAGTTAGTAGAAGTGCGCATCAATCCTACATTGCAGCAGCACCTGATGATGCCACTTTAACCAGTATTGCTAATGGTCATGCCTATCAAAAGCATGTTATTGAAAAAAGAGAATTTCCGAGCATAACATCTAAAGCACAGTTTTTCAGCTTAATAAAAAATATCGTAACGGCTCCCACTGCCAGTAAAAGTTTAGTGAGAGGCCGGACAGCCTATTGGTCATCCGCCAACAATACTATAGTTATAGTTGATCCCTCCACCACTGATAAAGGAACAGCTTTCGTCACAACGAAAGCATACTATGATAGCCAACCGGCTGCGCCTGTTGCAGATAGTATCGATGATGTTACAAACTAATCAAAAGAAACATGAATGAACTTGTACTCACAAAAGACAAAGCAATTATTCTAGTTCAGGCTTTGAATGAAATATGCAATGGCCCAGATGCAATTGATGATTTTGAGTTTCATAGTCGTATGGGAGCTACAAAAGATGAGGTCTTTAAGCTTCTGGCGGAAATTCAAGAATATATTAAGTTAAGTAAAGGTTCTTAAATCTACATTAATTAACGATGTGAAAAATTTTCTTTTCATATTCGAAAAGCCTAAATTCTTCTGTACTAACAGAGATTTAGGCTTTCTTTTGTCGTATTGATAGGAATTCAGTGTTTTATTTTTAGTATAAGAACCAGCCAGGATTGCGAGACTACTTGGATAAGGCAGCAGATTTTCGAGTGCATAAAATGCCATTATACTAGGTAGTTTCAGCTAACTCCAGCCGGGAATTTGTTGATATCACTAAGGATTGGGCTTCGGGAATGCCTTGTAAAATATTGAGATCGATAACCGCATTGCGCTTCCAGACCGCAAGGATTTTACTACAACCAGCGTTCTCGATCTTCGACTTGGGCAGAAAGATCCCGCACCATGCCTTGAAGATGCTGTTGCCAAGCCAAATCTGGCTTGGGTAAGCTGACTCCAGCAATCTTCTCCCCGCCTAATCCCCAATTTTTGAGCAGTTGCTGAACTTTGCCCTGCCATTTCTGGCCGTCGCCAAGATCTTCACTGACTTTATTGAAAATCTCCCGCACCAGAGCTTCGGGCGATCGAATATTCTCCAAGTCCCAATAAAAAGCTGTTACCCCTGGTGGCTGCTGTGCCAGCATTTTCCTCAACACGCTGGTTTTACCCATCCGTCGCTCGGCTGTCATCATCACGCCATGACGTTCTAATTTGTCCCACAGCTCGGCGATGAGTGCATCGCGCCCTACCACTTCTTCTGGTGCCAACCCACCGCCAGGATTAGTTCTCATGAAATAGCTAGCAAAAACAACACATGTTAAAAATAACACATGTTAATTTCACTGTCTATTTACCTGACGCTCCAGAAAAATAGAAGCCCACAACACAGTATTTCTGCTGTGATATGATGTGCTGAAAATATCCGCTCTCAGGTAGTCAAAAACATGACACAAGCGCCGATAGCTCCCGTAGTACTAGTGATTTTAGATGGTTGGGGATATCGCCCCGAGAAATCTGGCAACGCGATCGAAGCTGCCAATACTCCCATAATGGATAGCCTATGGGCAGCTTATCCTCACACCTTAATTGGCACCTCTGGCCGTGCCGTTGGTTTACCCGATGGTCAAATGGGTAACTCTGAAGTAGGTCACATTAATATTGGTGCTGGCCGCATTGTCCCGCAAGAATTAGTACGAATTGGGGATGCTGTCCAAGATGGCACCCTGCTAGAAAATAAAGCCTTAAAACAAGTCTGCACCAAAGTTCTAGCAACTGGTGGCAAGCTCCACGTGCTCGGACTATGTTCTGAAGGTGGCGTACATTCTCACCTCAGTCATATTATTGGTATTGTTGATTTAGCCAAAGCTGCTGGCATTAAGCAGCTTTGTATTCATGCCATCACCGACGGTCGAGATACCAATCCCAAAGATGGTTTGGGTTCTCTTCAGCAAATTCAAGATCACCTAGATCAAGTGAGCCTTGGCCAAATTGTCACTGTCAGCGGCAGATACTACGCCATGGATCGAGATAATCGCTGGGAACGAGTGCGCGCAGCCTATGAAGTCATGACCAGCAAAGATGCTGGGACTAATCAATCGGCCATTGAATTGCTAAATGCCTCCTATGCCGAAGGTGTCACCGATGAATTCATTACTCCTACCCGTCTACAGGCGGGAGCGATCGAAGATGGTGATGGCGTAATTTTTTGCAATTTCCGCCCCGATCGAGCACGTCAGCTCACCAATGCTTTTGTGAACCCCACATTTATTGGGTTCGATCGTTCTCTCTTGACTCTCAGCTTTGCCACGTTCACTCAATACGAGGCCGACCTACCGGTACTGGTAGCCTTTGAACCTACTGTCCCGGCTAATCTGTTGGGTGAAGTGATTTCGAAACAAGGCTGGAAGCAGTTCCGCACTGCCGAAACCGAGAAATATGCCCATGTGACCTACTTCTTTAACGGTGGTGAAGAGACTGAGTACCCGGGTGAAGTGCGCAAAATGATTCCTAGTCCTTCGGTGGCCACTTTTGACAAAGCCCCCGAAATGGCGGCCAAGGAAGTAACCAAAGCAGTTGTAGATGCCCTAAACTCGCGGGAATATTCCCTAATTGTGGTGAACTATGCCAACCCCGATATGGTGGGTCACACTGGCAAAATGCCAGAAACTATTCAGGCCGTGGAAGCAGTTGATCGCTGTTTAGGTCGGCTAGTAGATACTATTGGCCGAGTTGGAGCGACCGCAATTATCACCGCTGACCATGGTAATGCCGAGTATATGAGCGATGAACAGGGTAATCCCTGGACGGCTCACACCACCAACCAAGTGCCATTCATTTTGATTGAAGGCGAAAAGCTGACAATTCCGGGCTACGGCGCAGAAGTAACTCTGCGGGAAAACGGTAAATTGGCTGACATTGCTCCCACCATTTTGCAGATATTATCCTTACCTCAACCCCCAGAAATGACTGGGATTTCCATGATTATGCCTGCGGAACTAGAGCTAAGCCACGATCAAACACCGATGCGAGTAGGAGTTTAGTACTCCAAAGTAGACCTTTAAGCCCCAAAAAACCTTCTGTCCCTAGAGACAGAAGGCCACATCAAAATCAATCAAATTAACGAACTTGCACAGACTTGGGTTTGCCAGTCATATGGACAGTATCTACGAAGCGAGCAGTCTTAGATTGGCTAGAAATAACCAAAGACTCCGTTCTAGCTCCACCCTTAAAGAAACGTACACCGTTCATCAAGTTACCAGCAGTAATACCACAACCAGCAAAAATCACATTTTCGCCACAGGCCAATTCTTCAGCAGTGTAGATTTTGTCAGGATCAGTAATATTCATGGAGAGCAATCTTTCGACGTTCTTTTCTTTGCTTTCGCCGATCAAACCAGTCTTCACAACTGCTGGATCATAAATAAGCTGACCTTGGAAGTGAGCATCCATACAGCGCAGAGCCGCTGCCGAAATCACCCCTTCAGGAGCAGCACCGATACCCATCAAAGCGTGGATGTTGGTACCAGAGAAACCACAATTAATTGCGGCACCTACGTCACCGTCGCTAATTAAAGCAACCCGTGCGCCCGCTTCGCGGATTTCTTTGATCAAGTCATTGTGGCGCTCACGCTTCATGACTACTACAACTAGCTCATCAATACCACGATCAAGACATTCTGACAAAATCTTGAGGTTTTCGGTAGCAGATTTGCTAATATCTACCTTACCTTTGGCTGCTGGAGGGGCAGCTAGTTTCTTCATGTAAAAGTCTGGAGCTGCAAATAATCCGCCTTTTTCGGAAATAGCCAATACAGCCATCGAACCAGGTTGACCATAAGCACAAAGGTTAGTGCCTTCACATGGATCTACCGCGATGTCGATTTCGATTAACTCATCAGGGTTACAAAGATCTTTACCATTTGGCTGAGAGCAAATACCTACTTCTTCACCGATGTACAGCATCGGTGCATCATCACGCTCGCCTTCACCAATTACGATACGTCCCCGCATGTAAATCTTGTTCATCCGCTCGCGCATAGCTTCAACTGCTACCCGATCGGCTTCGTTTTTGTCGCCTTTACCCATCAAACGAGCAGAAGCGATCGCCGCTTGTTCAACAACTTCAATAATTTCTAAACCTAAAGAATTTTCCATTTTTTATATAATCTCCCGATACTTTTGTTAACACATACGGCGATCCCAGTCTATCAGAGCGGGGCTTCTCAAGGAAACTTCATTTTTATTTAAAAAGATTAACATTCACTATCTAAGCAATAAGCGCAAATTTCAGAATGCCATTGGCCACTGCTGGCAACCAGGCATCCCCATTGGCTTACATCATCTTGATTGTAAAGCAAGGTTTGCCCTTGGGCATTAGTAAAAATACCGCCAGCTTCAGTCAAAATTAGCTCTGGTGCAGCCAAATCCCAGTCTTTGGGAGCAGAGTTACTAGAAACCGATATATAAATGTCGGCACGGCGCTCGACGATCGTGGCCACTTTACCACCGACACTGCCCACTTGGATTTGATTTTTGCTGGGTAATGCTGTCAAGATTTTTTCTAGAGCCGGACTGCGGTGGCTGCGACTGGCAATAACAATTGCATCGTTAAGGAGGGTCGATCGATCAACCAGCATCTGAACTTCTTCACCAGCTCTATTCACCCGATAAGCACCATGCCCTTGGACAGCTTGATAGATTAACTCTGCTTCTGGCAATGCCACCACTGTTAATACTGGCCGCTGTTGATATACCAAAGCAATATGCACCGCATACTCACCAGTTTTATTCACAAATTCTTTAGTGCCATCGATCGGATCAATAATCCACACCCAATCTTGAGGACAGGCTTTCTGTGATTTTTGATAGGTTTCTTCGGTCAAATAGCCACAGCTCTCGCCAAAAATTGCTTGGAGTCTGGTGGAAATATGTCGATCGGCTGCTAAGTCTGCCTCGGTTTGCGGTTCTCCACACTTATCTACTACTTCTAGGTACGGGCGGCGATAAAAATCTCGCAATAAATCGATCGTTTCCCAAGTGATTTTGATCACCTGTGGCAAAATATCCTTAGCTAGACAGAGTTGTGGCAGCGGCGAAAAATTCAAGTATTTTTTCCTAGAAAGTGTCGATTAATTCCTACACTATCACCCAAACGATGTTAATATAAGTACATGACCCCAAGGGTCAGATAATTTATCCTAGTGTGAGGAAAATAAAATGAATTTGAATTGGAAGTCTTTGTTGGTAGTTGCCACCCTGTCCTTGGGTGCTGGTTTGGGCGCTTGTGAATCTGCTCCTCCTGCTACTAATGCACCTGCTGCTGCTCCTGCTG
This sequence comes from Synechococcales cyanobacterium, assembly GCA_043755495.1. Taxonomy (GTDB): domain Bacteria; phylum Cyanobacteriota; class Cyanobacteriia; order Cyanobacteriales; family Chamaesiphonaceae; genus JAAFHZ01. Next base: position 4,499 of record JAYUSV010000492.1, on the reverse strand, counting down.
GCGAAACCAAGCCCGCTGATCCTGCTGCACCCGCCGCTCCTGCTGTTAAAGAAGGTGAAAAGCCCGCTGATGCTATGGGCAAGCCTGGTGACAAGCCTGCTGATGCTATGGGCAAGCCTGGTGACAAGCCTACTGATGCTATGGGCAAACCTGGCGATAAAGCCGGTGACAAGAAAGACGCTATGGGCAAACCTGGTGATAAAGCCGGTGACAAGAAAGACGCTATGGACAAGCCTGGTGATAAAGCCGGTGACAAGAAAGATGCTAAGCCTGAAGCTGATAAGAAAGAAGGTGAGAAGCCTGCTGGAGCTAAGTAATACGTTAGCCCAAAGGTTAAGAAGATAAAATAATGCCACCAAGCCTAATCGCTCTGGTGGCATTATTGTTGAAGTAATCGTTTCGGATGTTTACTTGTGATGCTGGCTTACATTCTTTCAGTAATAGTCGGTACAGGCAGTGTAGCTCTGTATCTTGCAGCATTTTTATTTCCTGAGATTCATCGCCCCAAAGATATTTTTTGGAGTGGCTTAGGGCTATTTTATGCTTTGGTATTGTGGGTCAATGGTACGACTCTCAGTGGTGGATTACTGCTGGGTCAGGCATTAAGCGTTGTTTTATTGGGTTGGTTTATTTGGGAAACACTCAACTTACGCCGGGAAGTAGTTCCAGCAAATCAGCGAACGCCAGTGCCACCGATGCCCAATTTTGATTTGTCGGGCCAGCAAAAAACCGCCACATTGCAGTTGGAGTCAGATAGTATTACTGATGATTTATCTGCGGCATTTGCTGAGCAATTAGAACCGATCAACAGTGACCAATCCTGGATCTCGATTCGGCAAGAATCTTCTGCTGTCGATGAATCAGTTACCCAGTCACCTCAAACACCTAACGAATAGCTTGGAGCCTCTTGAATGAGTTTTTATATTAATGATGAGCAGGTCGATCGATTAGGTGCCGAAATTATTGCCAATACCCAACAAGCTTTTCCGGCGATATCTTCTGAGCAGATCGCTTTGACTTGGTTGGTTTACGATACCAATGCCCCGATTAATACTGGCGGGGCAATTGCCACTCTAGATTTTTGGCGCTATCAGCCCAAAGGCTTTGGCCACCATGACCAACGCCGGGTTTATCCAGCCAGCATTGTTAAGCTATTTTATTTGGTAGCTGCCCAAGAATGGCTAGAAAAAGGTATGCTCAACCCTTCGGCAGAATTCGATCGGGCGTTGCAAGATATGGTGGTAGATTCGAGCAACGATGCCACTAGTTTGGTGGTGGATGTGCTCAGTGGTACCAATAGTGGACCCTCTTTACCTCCTGAACCATTTAAAACCTGGCAGCACCAGCGAAATATTGTGAATCGCTACTATCAATCTTTGGGGTGGCCAGAGCTAGCGGAGATTAACATCAACCAGAAGCCTTGGAGTGATGGCCCTTATGGGCGAGAGCGAGAGTTTGTAGGTACTTTGTACAACAACCGTAATATGTTGACTACTGCGGCTACTGCTCGTCTGCTGCACAGCTTAGTGGGTGGAGTGGCGGTGAGTGGCGATCGATCGCAATCTATGCTGGATTTAATGCAGCGAGACTTAAAGTTAGCTCAAGTGCTACCAGCTCCCGGCGAAGAAAATCAGGTAGAAAGCTTTCTGGCAGCTGGTTTGCCCTTAAATAGTCAGGCTTATTCTAAGGCGGGTTGGACTTCTCAGGTGCGTCACGATGCCTGCTATGCGATCATGCCCGATCGGCCAGCGAGTGTATTAGTGGCGTTTACAGAAGGCCATGCTCAAGAGCGACAACTTTTATCTTTTATTGGCCAGCAGTGGGCATTGGCTCTCAGTAAGCTTTAAGAGGAATTTGAAACTTATTCGATTGTCTTTGGCGTTCACGAAGTGCCTCTGAAAGAGAATCGCCCGTCAATATGATACAGAACTTAGCAAAAAATGTTCTTTGTGAACTATTTTTAAGTGTGATCCTCAGTCGATCACTATGAGCGAATAAAGTGTTAATCTAGGGTTAACTTCCAGAATAAAAGTTGAGGTCAGAGCCTTCAGTTACTATCTCTGTTCTAGGTACATCTCTAAAAAGCAATCGTAGTTTGGTTCCTCCAAATTGCCAGATCGAATAAAGCTTTTTGCCTAGGCTATTCTAGCACAGCACTTAGCTGTGAACGGTTTTTACCTATTTCAACACGTCCCAGTCAGATTATATCTGCATATAGCAATTTACTGCTGCTATTATTGGTTTCTAGAATTATTTGAGTTGTTGATCAGCAGGTTTTTGCGATTGCTCTTTACTATCTTTAGATGCTGATTTCTGTGGCTATTGTTACTATAAATTAGGTGCTTTGACTAGTTCACGTTTTAACGACAACTTATCCAGTTATATAGTGGGAGATTTGCACATGAAATTACTACTCCACGGTAAGAATATCGAGATCACTGATGCCATCCGCGAATACGTTCACCAGAAAATAGAGAAAGCAGTCAGTCATTTTGAAAGTTTCACCACCGAGGTAGATGTACATCTGTCTGTAAACCGCAACTCAAAAGTTGCCGAAAGACAAGTTGCTGAAGTAACTGTTTATGCCAATGGTACAGTGATTAGGGTGCAAGAAGCCGCCGAAATTCTCTACGCCAGTATTGATTTAGTCGCTGATAAAATTTCCAGGAAGTTGCGTAAATATAAGGAAAAAAACTTTGTAGCTAAAAAAACTCATCACTCTTTAAAAGAACAGAGTCTAGATAACGAGATTGAATCGGAGGCGATTAAAGCGATCGATTTTGATTTGGTAGGCGATCGATCGGCAGAGTTACCCGAAGAAGTTGTCAGAGTTAAATATTTTAGTATGCAGCCCATGAGCGTCAAAGATGCCTGGGAACATCTCCAAATGGTTGGCCACGACTTTTATATGTTCTGTAACTCCGAAACCAATGAAATCAACGTAATTTATCAGCGCAATCACGGCGGCTATGGAGTAATTCAGCCTCGCCCAGAGGAGCAGATGACTGGACTGAATGGTTCCAAGCAAGCGATGGCTGCTGTGCAACCAGTGCTGAGAATGCGAGCTTAGAAATAAAATAGTCCATAATTCGGTGGGTGATCGAAGCCGAACCCACCGAATTACTGATTTGGATTACCTTAGACTATCTAGAGAGCCATCTGGTTCTGAAACAAAGCCGCTAACATGTTGTGATTAGATCTCTGTTTTATAAGAAAGTATGCCCTACAGTAGTTTTACTCTTACTCAAGCCCAAAAGCAGTTTGACTTGAAAGTAGCAAATGGAACATTTTTTGCAGATTTACCCCTACTTACTCCTCATTCCTGGATGTCAGACTTTCTGAAAGTGTCTGCTCCGCTGGCAGCGGTACTAGGCACTGAAAAAGTTCGCTCAGAGCTGATCATTGCGCCCATACTATTTGAGGTTAGAGAACTACTAGATCGTCAGATCGGATTATTTTCGGGTGCCGATTTCACCGTTGATATGGAGCAGGGACTAAACGGGGTCTGTGATTTTCTGCTCACTCGATCGGCAAACGAACTAATTATCGAAGCTCCGGCCATCATTATTATTGAAGCCAAAAAAGGAGAGTTGAACGCAGGGTGGGGACAATGCGCCGCAGAAATGGTCGCAGCCCAAAAATTTAATCTGGCCAATGGTCAAGAAGTAGAAACAATCTATGGCAGCATTACAACTGGTACCCAATGGCAGTTTTTAAAACTTACTGGCAAGCATTTAATGATTGATGCCACCGAATATTCCCTGGAGCCGATCGACAGAATCTTGGGGATTTTTAAGTGGATGGTTGATAATCAGCAATACCAGATAAGCAATATAGCCTAAACTCAACGAATCACTGATGCTGAGATAGAATAGATGGCAACGACTTCACAGTAGATATCTATGAATTGGTGGCAGCAGCTTAAGACGAACAACCTGGCACGACTGGGCGGCATTATTTTAATATTGCTTTATACAATCTCGATCGGGGCAGAATTTATTGCTCCTTACAGTCCCTATGAATCCCAAAAAGACGGCTCACTGCTGCCGCCTACCGCCATTCACTTCAACAGTCCAGAAGGGGTATTTTTAGGGCCTCATGTATATCCCATTACTCAGGGACCAACGGATATTGAGACAGGCGATCGAGAGTTAAAGATCGACAACAAGCAGCCTTCGCCCCTGCGTCTCTTTGTCAGCGGTGATCCCTACAAGCTATTCACGATCCAGATTCCTACCCTGCCCCAGTTGGGAGCAGTAAAGCCGAGCAAAAATACTGGCAAAAGCAAAGACATCATAATTTTTCCTGGTATTGATGGAAATCTACATCTCTTTGGTACCAGCGGTCCTGGCAGGATTAATTTATTTGGCACCGATGAACAAGGTCGCGATCAGTTTAGTCGGATGGTCTATGGCAGTCGGATTAGTTTATTTGTGGGTTTAGTAGGAGTTGGTATTTCTTTTCCGCTCGGAATGCTAGTAGGTGGTATCTCGGGTTAC
>JAYUSV010000491.1:0-3470 GCA_043755495.1 Synechococcales cyanobacterium | reverse complement strand
AATTTAACTAAATAGCTAAAATAGGTGCAACTTCTGTTCTTTCTGATCATAAATTGCACCTATCTTTTTGCCGCATATCTAAATACCAGCTTTTTTGCTTAATCTTTGGGGCTAAAATTCAATCGAAAGATAGAGTAAAATCATATTTTCGCCAAAATCTATGATTTTCCCAAATTTAGATCTATATTTAGAAAGGACAATTTTAGTTTTTAAAAGTCCCCCATTTATCTGCAAAAATTAGGATATAAAAAGAACATGAAGGAATCAAGTCCTACATCACTAACCGGTAGAGTCTTGCTGGCCAAGGTGAAAGAATTATCTAATTTATCTCGTCGGGAAACAGCTAAGCAATGTGGATATTACAGTGTATCTAAAGGAGGACAAGTTCGGGTGAATTTGACTGAGTTTTATGATGCTGTCCTTATGGCTAAAGGTGTACCAGTTGGGCCAGAATCTTCTAAAGATGGTCGTGGACGCGATGCAACTTATGAAGTGACTGTTCACCAAAATGGTCAAATTGTAATTGGTGCCGCTTACACCAAGAAGATGGGCTTAAAGCAGGGCGATGAATTTAAAATCAAACTGGGCTATAAGCACATTTATTTAGAAGCGATCGGCAAAGACGACGAGTAGAACTGCTGAATGCGCTGTCTTTTTGGTTGGATATTGACTTTACTACTGTTATTCACTAGACCGCTGCCAGTTGCCGCTGCATCTTGTCGAAACGTTAACGGTGAATTGGTCTGTATTCAAAGTATGCAGCGCAGTGCTCAGAAGTATTGGGAGTATCGGGTGCAATTTAAGATCGGTAAATTATCTACCCCAATCGAAATTTATGATTGTCGAAGTCGGCGACAGCGGACACTTAAAGGCCAATGGCAGGGTTTCTCTCAACCAGAAATTGCTGCCTTTTCCTGTAGTCTTTTTCATGGATAGCACCAAAGTTAGCAAATTTACCTGGGTAAAAAAAACGGTGTAGAACACCGGTAGAAAACTTGATATTTTACTAGCTTGGATAAGCGTTGGCAGCAGCATTATTAGCAATATTGATGGTAGTCATTTCTGGGCAAGTACGACTAATTAAGCCCGTTAACACTTTGCCCGGCCCTATCTCTACGGCTCGATCAATCCCTATTTTAGTTAATTCCTGACAGATTTCTAACCATCTAACCGAGCCAGTCATCTGTCGAGAGAGTCGTGCTTTCAAATCTTGAGCATCACTGGTCGCAGTAGGTTCAACATTCGACAACACCGGAATTTGGGCATCGACAAACGTCACTTCGGCTAACAGCAAATCAAATTCTTGCGCCGCCGCCGCCATTAAATGAGAGTGGAATGCGCCGGAAACTTTTAAGGGCAACGCTCGTTTGCACTTAAGCTTACCGACCACCGCATCGACACCTGCCGGAGAACCAGAAATTACTACTTGTATGGCGCTATTGTCATTAGCCAGCACTACATCGGCTGTGTCTTTAATAACTGCAACTAGCTCTGCTCGATCGAAGCCAATCAACGCCACCATTTTGCCGCCAGCTTCCTGCGACTGCGCCATTAGTTCACCGCGCTTTTTAACCAATTTTAAACCAGTAGCAAAGTCAAAAACTCCAGCAGTATGCAGCGCTACATATTCACCTAAGCTATGTCCGGCCACCATAACCGGGGCGTGGTTTTGGGCTAGCAGTAAATCTACCAAAATACTTTCAATAACATACAGACTGGGCTGAGTATAGCGGGTATCATTTATTTTGTCAGACTGGCACATTTCTAGTACTGACCAGCCCAAAATTTCCTCAGATTTAGCAAATTTTGCTGCTGCGGCATCAATACTTGCTAAATCTGTAGTCATCCCGATCGATTGGGAACCCTGTCCTGGAAATACCCACGCTGTTTTCATATAATTCTGCATCTGATTCCAATTACTACTTAGTCCACGATACAGGAAGCCCAGAAACTTTTGATGTTGAGGTTGCTTCTAGGAAATAATCCCTAAAAATTAATGCCTAAAAATTAATTTAGTGGCCAAGCAAAAATTCAGACAATTAGAGCTTGGCTAAATAACCGCCTTCAGCTAAATTAAGCTAAATGCTTAGCGAAATCTTTACCCATATGAACTTCAAACAACTTACTATTTCACTCTTCGTGATGTCTCTATGTACCAGTCCAGCTTGGGCAAACCCAATCAATGAGTTGGACTTGGCTGCTAAACCGCTGTTTACGCCTGATCGCAATCCGGCTACCAAGTACGATAATTTGCTGTTTCCAGCCTCTGCTGATAATAAATTTGGTTACATCAACACCTCTGGCACCATGATTATTAATCCGGTGTTTGATGGCACTTTTGTCTTTCGGGAAGGCTTAGGACGAATTAAAATAGGCCGTAAGTACGGGTACTTAAGTGTAAATGGCAAAATTGCGATTGCCGCTATCTTCGATCGAGCCAGCGAATTTGAGAATGGCTTGGCTTTAGTCCAGACCGGTAGCAAATTTGGTTATATTGATCGCAGTGGTAAGCAGGTAATAGATGGCAGTGGTTTTAGCGATGCCACATCTTTTTCAGATGGTTTGGCGGTAGTACGGATTGGTAAGAAGTATGGTTACATCGACACCACGGGCAATTTAAAAATTCCGGCTAACCTGAAGTTTGCTTATCAATTTAAGACTGGCATGGCTTTGATCCTGACGGAAGATGGACTTAGCTATATCAATAAACAGGGCGAAGTAAAAATCCCGATCGATCATTTGGTAACCAAGTTTCCGAATGCTCAGGTTAGAGTTCCATATACTTTTGGCGGCAATGGCCTAGCCAGAATTGTGATTGATGGTAAAACCGGCTACATGAATCGCAGGGGACAAATCGTCCTACGTCCTCAATATGCCGAAGGCTATACTTTTGTGGAAGGACTTGCCCCAGTAAAGGTGGGCAGTAAATATGGCTATATTGATGGCAATGGCAAAATGCTAGTTTCGGCTGAATACGACAGCGTCTCAGAGTTTCAGTCGGGGTTAGCGGCGGTGAAAGTGGGCAACAAATTTGGTTACATCGACACCGCCGGTAAATTAGTTATTCCGGCTCGCTTTGATACAGCCTACTCTTTTAGCGAAAACCTAGCAGCAGTGTTGATCAATAAACGATTGGGTTACGTCGATCGCAATGGCAAGCTAGTTTGGCAATCGAAAACGGCCAAAGCCTAACTAGTAAAACTAAACTGAACAGTAATTGTCGAGGCAGAATTGGTGCAGCGACTCCATTGCTAGTCGCCGGTTACGATGATGAATGGCCGATCGCATTTCTTCTAAGATTTCGAGTCGGACTGAGCAGGCGCTGGAGTCTTTTCCCTGTAAAGAGCAGACCTCCACCGTTTCGTCTTTCATCCGTTCAATCCGTTCTTCTAGGCTGAAAATTTTTGTCATAAGAACCTCTGAAAATAGTTCTAAGTAGTGCTTAGGGGCAATTTTAGTTGAGCCATTTT
>JAYUSV010000490.1:0-3473 GCA_043755495.1 Synechococcales cyanobacterium | reverse complement strand
CCGATCGAGCAATTTAGCCAAAGCATCGGCAGCGACCTGGCTACGGGCAATATCTTGGCAAATTTGTTCTAGGTCTGTTACTAGTTCTTGCTGGCGCTGCTCTGACCACTGGATTTGTTGCTGGTAAGTGGCGCGCTGCTGGGCGGTGGTTTTGAGGGTTTCTAAAAGCTGTCGATCGGTCTGCTCGGCAGCTTGTAACAGGTCAATTTGTCCCTGGGCGGTGGCCATGTCAGCCGTGAGGTGGGGGATAGCGATGATTCTTTCCAGATCTCGTTCGCACTGTTGTTCGATCGCCGTAGCTTGGGCTTTGTAAGCAGCAGCAACTTTTTTGGCTTGCTCCGAGAGCACCTCATATTGATCGAGCTTTAGCAAGTCAGCAAGAATTTGTTTGCGCTCGCTGGGCTTTTTCATCATGAACTCATCGGCTTTGCCCTGACGCAGATAAGCGGAGTTAGTGAAGGTGTCGTAGTCAATTTTCAGGTATTGATCAATTAGTTTTTGAGTGTCTTTAATGCCTTTTTGGGTGAGAGATTTAAAGTCTCGATCGGCCATTACCTGCAATTCCAATGTACCGGGACCACTGCGCTGCCGACTGCGAATCACCCGATAAATATCACCATGAAGCTGGAAGGTAAAGTCTACCCGCATGTCGATCGCCCCATGACTGATCGCATCTTCTTCGCTGGCCGCACGACTTTTACCCCAAATCGACCAGGTGATCGCTTCGAGCAAGGAAGATTTTCCGGCTCCGTTGGCACCGCAAATGCAGGCAGTATGCAGGCCAGAGAAGTCTACGCTGGCTTCTCGGTAGCTGAGGAAGTTTTTGAGGGTAAGTTGAAGGGGAATCATGCGAAGTATTTATGTACTTGCTGCCTATGATAGACTACTTTTCGATCATTCGACTGGAGACTACTCGGATATTTTTTAAAAAATCAAGAGAAACTATTCAGATCTTGTTGACTAATCAGACCATTGGCTAAACCATGCATGATTACATATGGTTGCATCATTGGATTAATAAAGCGAAATCTGTAATTTCTTTCATTGCCTCTTTTACACAACACCTCACCTCTTTTGCCTTCACAGAAATCATTGAGATGTTTAGCAAACCCTGTTGTATTATACTTTCGCCCCATGATTAAAGACATCGGATTTACCACATCTGGTGGAGCAAAAAATCCCAAATCGTCTTTTTTTGATAAAGCACAAGCCAATAGCACTTGGGCATAGATAGTTTCCCTAGAACTACAAGTGGACTGATGATAAGTATCTCTAATGCTTTGGTATGCTTTCTTGACAGCCATTTGAATTGCCGACTCTAAATCTGCATTCTCAATGATATCTGAATTCCTAGCAATAGCATTTTGCGACGCTTGTAATGCGAGTAAGTGAGTGTAGCTAGGTAAGCCTTGCGACAAGAAAGCAATCTGTTCCTTAATGAATTCCTGTGACTGCATTGCTAACAAGCTCAATCTTTTGTCTAAGATCTCATATAGTTCACTCCGAGACATGCGGGGCATTTGCACCTGCACTAAAGATCTTTCTACCGATGCATGAGCAGCGATTAATTCATTGATAGAATCGGCAACACCAACTAGGATTAAAGTAGCATCAACCAAATGGTCAGAGAGAGTTTTGATGGTATCTGCCAATAACTCAGTAGAAGCACGATCGTCAATTCTATCTAACTCATCAATAACAATAATAGTTTTGCCCAGGTTTCTTTGAATGGTATAGCGGATAGATTCAGGATTAATATCTTCAGGGATTTTTTTTTCATTTTCTCTGAGAGAATCAAACTCTCGAAATATTTTCTGCCACAACGAGGTGAAATTATCTATTCCATCACAATTTACAATTACAGAATGGATTTTTTGCTCTGAAAACTGACGCATAATCTGAGAGATCACGATAGCCAGAGAGGTTTTTCCTACGCCTCTTTCGCCATATAAAATCACATGCTGTCCCTTTTGCGATACAGCACTGATGACTTGGCTGATCTGCTCTAGTCTGCCAGCAAATAGCTCTTGGCTGTCGATCGGGGCACTAGGAGTAAACACCTGGGCAGCTTTCAGATGTCGCTGAAGCTGCTCGGGGCTAGAAGGTACTGCATTTTGGTTCATTACACTGTTAATTAGGCAATATTCATCTTAAATCATATCATTATTTACGATAAAAGTAAAATAGCTTCTAAATAAGGGGGTATAACATCTAATTGATCAACCTAGGCTGTGATGAAGCCTTGCATAACAGCAAGCCCCAAATTTTGCTTTCGTCACCGATCCGCCTCCGTTCCCGCTCAAAATCGCTGTTTCATACCCAACACAATTGCCAGCATCTAGTAAGATAAGTCTCGCCCATTTACTGAATTTATCATGCCGATCGAAACCTGGTTCCCTTTAGCCATTTACTACGAAGACCTCGCTGATGCCCCAGATTACCGGGAATCATTGTTAACCACCGTTCTAGAACTAGAAAAAACCGGTGAAGAGCGGCGAGCTTACCCCGAGATGGCCTGGACAGGCGACTTACATGGAGTCCAACAGATTCATCAAGATCCGCGCTTTGCTTGGATTGTGAGCGAAGTGCAAATGCACACCAATATTTATTTGCAAGAATTGGGGATCGATCGAACTCAGGTAGATTTATATATTCAGCGGGGGTGGCCGATCGTCTCTCGTCCTCGCCAATCGGTCGGCGCACATAGCCATAATACCGCTCATATCAGTGCTGTTTACTATATTGCCATCCCTGAATCCGAAACGAGCGATCCAGGCAGTCTGGTGTTTATCGATACAGCCAGAGTCAATGAAGTCTGTCCAGGGTTGGGTAGCGAAAATACTGCAATTATCGATGAAGACAACTACTTAAATCAGCTACAGGTATCTTATCCACCAGCCGAAGGTAGATTAATGCTGTTTCCGGCAATGCAGAGGCACGAAGTAACTACAAATGAGACTGAAGAACTGCGCATATCCCTCTCTTTTGATATTGTAATTACCGCAGCAGCCGGTGCGCCTGCTGGTGCGTATGAATTTTTAACCCCACCGCCTCAGCAATGGCAGAAATTTGCTTAAGGTAATATCGCCCACGATTTTTGTAAATATCGGCGACTTCAATGATAATATTAATTGATCGCCATAGTAGAGTGGAAATGACGATAATCGATATGTCGATCGCCATTGGGTTGGGGCACCACAATATCTACAAACCGTCGATCGAATAGCAGCTCATGACTAGCATAGGTATGACGGGCGCTAATCGTATAAGAAACCGCCTCATCAAGCCCCACCAACGATACCTGAAGTTGGGCATTAACTGCCGCCAACGAATCTTCATCATGAATATACAGCGGACTATCTTGATCGACCAGATGCATTGCTGTCCAAGTTAAGCTCAGTGCTGGTGTCCGCTGTCTGAGCATCTTCAGCTCCGTGACTCGGCGCATAAACTGCCCCTCTTTTGTGACTTCA